>CAZUUR010000025.1:0-13373 GCA_964622815.1 uncultured Oscillospiraceae bacterium
AAGCGCGTTAAAGCGGCAAGGGTATAAAACCGTAATGCTTACCGGTGATAGAAGGGCGGCGGCTCAAAGCGTGGCGGAGGAATTGGGTATAGACGAGGTCGTTTCCGAGCTTTTGCCCGATGGGAAAATAGCCGAGGTTGAGCGCATGGAGCTTGAAAATAAGAACAGCGCTATCATTTTCGTAGGCGACGGAATAAACGATGCGCCTGTGCTAGCCAGAGCCGATGTTGGCGTGGCTATGGGCGGACTAGGCTCCGATGCGGCTATTGAGGCGGCGGATGTGGTTATAATGACGGACGAACCGTCAAAGCTCGTAACGGCTATAAATATCTCAAAGCGAACGCTCTCAATAGCGAAGCAGAATATAGTGTTTGCGTTAGCTGTAAAGGCCGCTATATTGCTGCTGGGCGCGTTGGGAATTGCGAATATGTGGCTTGCTGTGTTTGCGGACGTTGGTGTGGCCGTAATCGCGATATTAAACGCAATGCGCGCTATGCGGATGAAATAGGTAAAAATGGGGCAAGGAGAAACCTTGCCCCATAAATAATTATTGCTTTCAAAACCCTATTATAACTCCGCCCGCGTTGGCATATATGGTACTTATGCCTCCGGCAGTGCAAATAACAATGTCCTTTATTGCGGGGCAGGCTGCCATTATCGCGGCTTTTAAATTGTCAGCCCGCTCTTTGCATGCACAATGCGTGATGTAGAGTATCTCATGCCCTGATATGTTGAGCTGCTCATAGCGTGTTTTGATTTGCTCAACAAGAGTTTTTAGTGCGCGAGACATCGTGAGCGCTTTACCGCGTATCACTATTGCGCCGCTGTCGTCCGCACCCATTATTAGCCGGATTTTAAGCGCGGCAGTGGCTATCGCCTGTAAATGTGACAGTCTGCCGTTTTTACGAAATACATCGAGCGTTTCAAGCACAAAGAAGGTTGTGAAACGCGCGATGTATTTTTCAACTTTTTGGACAACCGTGTCAAATGGCAGCCCCTGCTCAGCAAATTCCTTTATTTTGCAGCAAATCGCCACTTCTCCGGCCGCAGCAGAGCGCGAATTAAAAACGTGAACATGAAGCTTGGAATTTTCTTCCTTTGCCATTTCAGCGCCAAGCACAGCGCTGTTGTAAGTGCCGCTTACCTTATCAGATAAGGTTACGATATATGCATCGTCATGCTTGCCTATCGCGTCTAAAAAGGACGAGGGGGCAGGGCAAGCGGATTTGGGCGCTTGTGGCGATATAGCCATATCGCTAATCAATGTCTCACAGTTAAGCGCCTCATTATCGACGTATTCCTTCTCGCCAAGTTGAATTGTGAGGGGCACGCGCGTGATGAAACTCAATCTGTCGTCATTTGTGTAATCGCAGCAACTGTCTCCAATGATGATATAATTACTCATAAATTAGCCTTTCTTTACGATGTTATCTAATAATGAATACTATAACACATAGTGAGCGCAAACACCAGTATATTTTAAAACGACGCCGCATAATGCTGGCGTCGTTTCAAAATATTGGTTTGTTACATTAAGACTGAACCAAATATGTGTTGATGAAGTCATCAAGCTCGCCGTCCATGACCGCTTGAATATTGCCGTTCTCAACGCCGGTTCTGTGGTCCTTAACAAGTGTATAGGGCTGGAACACATAGGACCTTATTTGGCTGCCCCATTCAATTTTTTTAAGCTCGCCCTTAATTGCGGACATTTGCTCCATACGCTCACGCTCCTGCAATTCAAGCAGCTTGCCGCGCAGCATGCGCATGGCGGTTTCGCGATTCTGTATCTGACTGCGCTCATTTTGGCATTGCACAACTATACCAGTGGGCAAATGCGTTATGCGAATAGCGGACGAGGTTTTATTAACATGCTGTCCGCCTGCGCCGCTCGACCTATATGTGTCAACACGCAAGTCGTCCGGGTCTATTTCGATATTGCCAGTATCGTCATCAAATATAGGCGTAACGTCGAGCGAGGCAAATGATGTATGTCTGCGCCCCGAAGCATCAAACGGCGATATTCTTACGAGCCTGTGAACGCCCTTCTCAGCCTTTAGATAGCCATAAGCGTTTTCTCCGTCAACCTCAAACGTGACGGATTTAATACCGGCCTCGTCGCCGTCGAGCAGATCAAGCACGCGAACTGTATAGCCTTTTTTCTCGCAATATCTTGTATACATTCTGTATAACATGGATACCCAGTCCTGCGCCTCGGTTCCACCCGCGCCTGCGTGGAGCGATAAAACGGCGTTGCTATCGTCATATTCGCCCTTTAACAAGGTTTCAAGCTTGAGCGCCTCCACAGAGCGTTCAAACGCCCTGAGTTCATCAACTATTTCTGGCAGCAGGCTCTCATCGTTTTCTTCATCTGCCATGTCCATCAGCGCACCTACGTCCTCGCCGTGTGAATGCATCTTGTTGTATTTGTTAAGCCTGTTGCTCACAACCTTGATTCGCTGGTTCACCTTACCGGCGTTTTCAACGTCGTCCCAGAAGCCGTCGGCGCCCATTGCATTTTCAAGCTCGCTCTTTTCCTCCGCTAATTTAGCGAGGTCAAAGAGATTCACCTGCCTCTTTAAGCGTTCCCATTGCGGTTAAATACTGCTGTCTCAATTCTTCCAACTGGATCACTTTTTCTCACATCCTTTATGCATAATTATACAAAACGCTCACTCTTGTCTGCCGCAGCACTGCTTATATTTCTTGCCGCTGCCGCAAGGGCAAGGGTCGTTCCTGCCAATTTTTTTGCCGGCTTTCTTAGGCTCGGGTTTACCGTCGCCTGAGGTTTCTATAGGCACTGCAAGCTGCTCGCGCTTTTGCGGATTGCTTCTTACGGACACGTGGAACAGCGTTCTTACCGTGCGCTCGCGTATGCCCAGCACCATTTCATCGAACATGTCAAAGCCCGCGTTGCGATATTCCACCACCGGGTCGCGTTGGCCTATGGCGCGCAAGCCTATGCCCTGCCGAAGCTGATCCATAGCGTCTATATGATCCATCCAGTGCGAGTCCACGGCACGCAGCAGCATAACCCTTTCAACCTCGCGCATATCAACGCCTGCAACGCTTACTTCGGCTTCACGCTTTGCGTATTGCTCCATAACTAGCTCAGAAAGCTTGCTCTTTAGCTTAGCAAAGCTATCAGTCTGCTTGAGCTCAGCCTCATAGTCCGCTCCGGTCAGCAGCGCTAAATCTGCGCATAAACCGGTTATATCCCATTGCTCGGCCTTTGCGTCCTTTGAACAGTAGGTTGCAAGGTGCATATCTATGCTTTCATTTATCATATCCGCAATAGAATCATGTATGTCTTCTCCCATTAAAACCTTGCGCCTTTGGCCGTAAATAATCTCGCGCTGCTTATTCATTACGTCGTCATACTGCAAAACGTTCTTGCGGATCTCAAAGTTATGCAGCTCCACACGCTTTTGCGCGTTTTCTATCTGCTTTGTGAGTACGCCTATTTCTATAGGAATATCATCATTGGGATTTATGCGCGACATCAGATCCTTTATGCGTTCGCCGCCGAAACGCAGCATGAGCTCATCTGCCATAGACACATAAAAGCGTGTTGAGCCGGGATCGCCCTGTCTGCCGGCGCGCCCGCGAAGCTGATTGTCTATGCGGCGCGATTCATGGCGCTCTGTTCCTATTATGTGCAGTCCGCCAACTGCAACTACCTTTTCATGCTCCGCATCGGTGACGGCCTTAAAGTCTTTATAAGCGCTGTTGTACTCTTGACGAGCCTTTAGCACCTCGTCGTCGTTCGTGTCGGCATGGCCGATGGCTTCTTCGATAATTTCATCATCATAGCCGTTCTGCTTTAGCTTTTGTCTTGCGAGAAATTCAGGATTGCCGCCAAGAATTATATCAGTGCCGCGCCCCGCCATATTTGTGGCAATAGTAACGTTGCCGTATTTACCGGCTTGGGCAACTATTTCAGCTTCCTTTGCGTGCAGCTTTGCATTTAGCACCTCGTGCTTAACGCCCTTTCTGGTAAGCATATCGCTTAGCAATTCGCTTTTTTCAACAGATATTGTGCCAACCAGTATGGGTTGCCCGGTTTTGTGTACTTCGCATATTTCATCTACTACCGCTTTGAATTTGCCAAGCTCGGTGGTGTACACCACGTCGTTATGATCTTTTCTTATAAGCGACCTGTTTGTGGGCACTTCCACCACGTCGAGATCATAAATAGACTGAAATTCAGCTTCCTCTGTTTTAGCGGTACCCGTCATACCGGCGAGCTTTTTAAACATTCTAAAATAATTCTGGAATGTTATGGTTGCGAGGGTCTTGTTCTCTCGCTCTACCTTCACGCCTTCCTTTGCTTCCAACGCTTGATGCAAGCCGTCTGAATAGCGCCTGCCGAACATAAGTCGTCCGGTAAATTCGTCAACTATGAGCACCTGACCTTCCTGCACAACATAGTCCTTGTCGCGCGTGAAGAGCGCATGCGCTTTAAGTGCCTGCAATATATGATGATTGGTTTCGGTGTTTTCAGATGCGGAAATATCATCTATATTAAAGAAGCTTTCCGCCTTTCGCATGCCCTGCTGGGTAAGCGCCACTGTGCGCGCCTTTATATCCGCCATATAGTCGCCGGACTCGGCCTGCTCCTCGCCCATGAGCTGCTCGGAGCGCGATTGCTTTTCAATGTTTGCGCCGCGCTCAAGCTTGCGCACAAACTTATCCGCCAGCGCGTACATCTCGGTTGATTCCTCGCCATGGCCGGAGATTATAAGCGGAGTGCGTGCTTCGTCGATAAGAATGGAGTCTACCTCGTCAACGATGGCATAGTTGAGCTCACGCTGAACCATTTGCTCACGATAGACCACCATGTTGTCGCGCAGATAGTCAAAACCAAACTCGTTATTCGTGCCATAGGTTATATCGGAGTTATAAGCATCGCGCCTTTCGTCGTTATCGAGGTCGTGAACGATGCAGCCTACGCTTAAACCTAAAAATCTATATATCTTACCCATCCACTGCGCGTCACGCTTTGCAAGGTAATCGTTAACGGTGACGATATGCACGCCGCACCCTGTAAGTGCGTTTAAATACGCGGGAAGCGTTTCGGTTATGGTTTTGCCCTCGCCGGTTTTCATTTCGGCTATTCTGCCTTGATGCAGTATTATTCCGCCGAGCAGCTGCACGTCAAAATGCCGCTGTCCTATAGTCCTCATTGCCGCTTCACGCACTAAGGCAAAGCTTTCCGGCAATATATCGTCGAGCGTTTCGCCTTTAGCCAGCCGTTGTTTTAGCTCGGTGGTTTTTGCGCGCATCTCATCATCGCTTAGCGCCTTAATACTCGGCTCGAGCTTGTTTATTTTGTCAACCAATGGCATAAGCTTTTTTATGCGGCTTTCGCTTGTATTTCCAAGCAACTTATCAATAAAACTCATTAACGCATCGCGTCCGAGGACGCCCTCCCTAGATTGATAACTAACGAATTATACCATAAGCGGCGTGAATTTAAAAGCGCACAATTTGGTGCATAATGTGAACTTAACAGGAGAATGCAACTATATATTTATTTTTTTTGTTAAACAGTGGACTTATCAAATATTAACATGTATAATCAAATTGTATATACACGATACTATTCATTACGAGGTGGCACATGGATAATTTTGTTAATCAATGTAGCGAAATAGGCAGTTTAAAGACGGTCATGCTGCACCGTCCCGATGTTGAGGTTGAACAGATAATTCCAGAATACCTTGAAGAAATGCTTGCCGAGGATACACCGTATGTTCCGGCAGCGCAAAAGGAGCATGATGTATTTGCCAAGATATTATCGGATAATGGCGTTCGCGTGCTTTATTTGAAGGATTTGTTCTTGGAATCCGTATCCGATAAATCGATTCGTGACAACTACATTGATGATTACATCAGCGTTGCGGGAGTGAAGGGTGAGCAGCTTCGGGCGGCGGTAAAGGAATACCTTGCGGATAAATCGCCCGCGGAGCTTTTTTATGAGGTATGTAAAGGCATAAAGCGCAGCGACCTTATGGGCATAAAGCCGCGTCCCATTTCGCTTCAAATTGAGGAAGCCTATCCTTTCGTAACAGATCCTATTCCTAATGCGTATTTTACTCGCGATGTGGGTATTTGCGTTGGTAACGGCATGATAATTAGCCACATGAGCATGCCGTCGAGGGTAAGGGAAGCTTTGTTTGTACGCTACATTCATGATTTCCACCCGGATTTCACCAAGGTGAACGTACCTCTTTGGTACGACAGGGCTATGCCGTACAGCATTGAGGGAGGCGATGTGCTTGTGCTTTCCGATAAGGTGCTTGCCATAGGCTGCGGTGAGCGCACAACAATAGCGGCTGTTGAACAGCTGGCGCTTAGACTCTTTAACAATGGCTATGAGCGAATACTGGTGTTTAACAACCCCAGGTCGAGAAAATACATGCATCTTGACGTATTGTGCACTATGGTAGACAGAGATAAATTTCTCGTTCATCCGTGCATTTATGATAAGCAGTTCAATGTTTACGAGCTCACCAAGGGCACGGGCTGCGAGCCGCTTGCTATATCCTGCACGACAGACCCGGTGGATAAGATATTTGCAAGGGTTCTGAAAATCCCGGCGGTCAAATTTATTGAAGTAGGCGGGGGAGACCCGATAATCGCGGCGCGTGAGCATTGGAATATGGGTGGCAATTCGCTTGCAATATCGCCTGCGAACATCATCACCTACAATCGAAACGACGTTACTAACGAGCTGCTCACAAAGGCCGGCATAAAGGTCAATACCATACCCGGCGGCGAGCTTTCACGCGGCCGTGGTGGTCCGCGTTGCATGAGCATGCCTATCTATAGAGAGAATATTTAAATTCGTAATGAGCACTGATACCTCCGCATAGAAATATGCGGAGGTATTTCTTTTGGAGTTTATTGTAACAACTGCGTCGATCATACTTGTGTTTTTGGGCTTGTATTGCCTTTTTATTACGCATGGCGTACCATTGCGTCCCGGCATGGTAATTTTTCATTTTAAAAATGCTATGTTCCCGCAAAAACGGGTTAAAGGTAAGCTTTCATCATACACGACGCTCGCTACCGCGCTTGGCGGCTCGATAGGCACGGGTAATATAGTGGGCGTAGCAAGCGCTATCATAATGGGCGGCCCAGGCGCAGTTTTTTGGATGTGGGTAAGCGGAATATTGGGTATGTGCATAAAATATGTGGAGGTATATCTTGCCGTAAAATATAGGCGGAAGCAAGGGGGCGAATACCTTGGCGGAGCTATGCATTGCATTGAGACGGGAATGGGGGGGCGATTTAAGCCGCTTGCGCGTCTTTTCGCTTTTGCGGCTATATGCGCTTCCTTTGCAGGCGGAGGTATTGTTCAAATGAACGCGGTGGTGGCGTCGGTCAGCGGCGACATGTTTACTTCGTCGATTATCGTTGGCATAGCGATTTCAGCAGCGGTGGCACTTGCTTTATTTGGCGGCACATCGAGAATTTTTTCCTGCGCGTGGGCTATTGTGCCGGCAATAAGCGTATTCTACATTGGGGCGACGCTATATCTTATAATTAGCAATATAAGCAATCTGCCAAGTGCGATTTGCAGCATATTTACAAGTGCCTTTGGGGTAAAGGAGCTTGGCGCGGGCGTTGCGGGATACTCCATAGGCAAAGCTGTCCGCTATGGAATGGCGCGCGGTATTTTCAGCAACGAAGCGGGGATAGGCTCATCACCGATGGCGCATTCGTGCACGGAGGACGCGACTCCTGCGCGTCAGGCGATGGTTGGCGTGATGGAGGTATTTATCGACACGATAATTATTTGCTCGTTAACTGCATTTTCTATTTTGTGTGCAGGCATAGATATTCCAAATGGCGATGGCGCAGTATCTGGCATGTCGATAGTGAGAAATGCATTTTGCACGGTGCTTCCACACAATGTTGTGACAGTTTTTTTAAGCATTTCAATTACGGCGTTCGCATATACCTCAATGCTCGGCTGGAGCTTATACGGCAAGCAAGCCTACAGGTATTTATCCGGACGCGACTCTACGGTTATATATAACAGTGCATATATCATTATTTCATTTTTGGGCGTTTTTTTCGTTAGCGAAACAGCTTGGCAAATTGGCGAGCTATGCAATTTTGCAATGGCATTATCGAATATAGTCATGCTCTTATCGCTTTCAGATAATGTTTATTATGGTACAAGGACAGAATTATGCTATAATAAAATAAAGTATCGAAGCTTTTTGAGGTAATGAATGCAGAATATAGTTAATGGTGATTTATCCGGCATACGCAACGCAATGAAAACAGAGCTTGTTGCGCTGTATGATGCTGTTGTTCCTTCCGATGAGTTTATTACATACGAATTGATTTGCAAGATGGCTGCGCTAAGCGCACAGCTGCATCGCGAGATTTCAGTCTATATCGCGCGCGACGGTGAAATAAAAGATGTTTCAATAGGCGAAGCGGGCAAAGTGAGCATGCCGGATATGCGTCTTGTTCGCAATTCGGACAGGCTTTGCGGCGTCCGCTGTATTCACACGCATCCCGGCGGCGACGGCAGACTCTCTGGAGTGGATATTGGCACGTTAAGAAGCATGAAGCTTGATTCTATGGCCGCAATAGGCGTAATGCCCGATGGGAAGCCTGCAAACTTATATGCGGCCTTTCTGGGAGAAAAAGATGCGGATACATATACGGCGCTAATAGCAGGGCCGCTTCGCCCGCATAAACTGCCTAACAGGGAGCTTATGAACGAGATTCATTTAGCAGATGCGAGGCTGAAGCTAAATGTAAAAAGCGCCGATGAAACCGTATCAGAGAGAGCTATACTCGTTGGAATTGACAATGATGAGCCGTATGACACGCTTGATGAATTATCAGAGCTTGCAAAAACGGCTGGTGCGACGGTTGTGGGTCGCTCACTGCAAAAGAGACGCTCAATAGATAATACAACTTATATTGGCAGCGGAAAAGCGGAGGAGCTTTCGCTCATGGCAAGCGAGCTTGAAGCGGATTTATTTATTTTTGATGATGAGCTTTCCGCAGTGCAGTTGCGCAATCTTGAGGGGATCTGCAAAACACGCGTTATTGACCGGACGTCTTTAATACTGGATATATTTGCGCAGCGCGCGCAATCGCGTGAAGGCAAGCTTCAGGTGGAGCTTGCGCAAATGCAGTACGGACTTACCAAGCTAATAGGCAAGGGAGAGCAGCTTTCGCGGCTTGGCGGCGGTATAGGCACGCGTGGCCCGGGCGAGAAAAAGCTCGAAATAGACAGACGCCGTATTAAGCGGCGCATATTTGAGCTAAATGAGGAGCTTGGTGAAATAGATAAGCAGCGCGAGCTCAGACGCGATAAGCGCGAAGCATCGCGAATACCGCTTGTTGCGCTTGTGGGATACACAAATGCGGGCAAGTCCACCTTGCTTAATTCATTAACGCAGGCGGACGTTTTAGCCGCTGACATGCTGTTTGCTACGCTTGATCCGGTTGTTAGGCAGGTGACACTTCCTAATGGCACTCAGACGCTATTTTCCGATACCGTTGGATTTATTAACAAGCTGCCGCATGACTTGATTAAGGCGTTCAAGTCAACTCTTGAAGAGGTTAAGTATGCCGATTTAATTCTCCATATAATAGATATTTCATCACCTTATGCGCAAAGCCAAAAGGAAGTTGTGGAGGAAGTGCTCGCGTCGCTCGGCGCGGCGCAGACGCCTAGAATAGACGTTTATAATAAGACTGACAATCAAAAAGAGTGTCCGGCCTGTACTGATAGCTCCGCTGCGATAAGCGCGCTGAATAAGGAAGGCCTTGACGAGCTGCTTGCTAAGGTGGAAAAAGCGTTAAGCGCTTCGCACACGGTGATCGAGCTTACAATTCCATACAGCAAATACGAGGCCGTTGCGCTGCTTCACTCCGATGGAAAAATCATATCTGAGCAGCACGACGAAAACGGCGTTATAATAAAGGTCGAATTGAGTGAGAACACTTTGTGGAAGTTGAAAAAGCTGCTCGAATAAGCAGCGTGTATATATGCGTCGATATATTTAAATTCAGATTTTTCCGCATAAATAGTAATAAATGATTACAAATGATTCTCTTATATAATCGTTTACCGTTGTGATTAACGCGCCGTCCGCAGGAATGCCTACGGCGCTTATGCCGAGCTTTTTAGCCGTTAATCCAGATCTAAAAACGTGAAAACGCGTAGTTGTAAACACTATGTTGCATCTTGCTCCAAGCTTTTTATTTATAAGCTCCATTGAAAAAATAAAGTTCGTTTCAGTACTTGTCGCGCGCGCTTCTTTTATCAATCTTGACTCAGCTATGCCTTGGCTAAGCATATAATCCTGCATTATCGCCGCTTCACTTCTGCTCGCACCCTCGTCCACGCCGCCTGAGAGCACGGCTATCGTATTGGGATTATTGTTCATGTAGACTATGGCTGCGTCAAGACGATTTTTAAGCGTCAGCGAGGGGCGATCATATCTTGATGCGCAGCCGAGCACGATTATTGCGTCGGCGTTGCTCTCCGACTTGTTGCTTGCGCTTATAAGCATAATTGCGCTCATTACAACAATAAATATTGTGGAAAGCGCGTATGCGGCAATAAACAGCCATTTTATTATTGGAAGCTGCAATATCGGCAGAAGACTATTGTAGAATATCCCCGTTATGAGCAGAGGAAGCCCCACGGCCGAGGGATATGCCGTGCCAAAGTTTATATGTGAAAAGTATAGGAGTATAATTGAATCAAGTATAGCGGCCGAACCGATAATTATCATTGCAGTTCGCAGCAAAATTCTTTGTCTCCCTTCATTTTCTGGCTGAATGCGCCTCAAATTCCTCCATATCCACTTCGATTGCGTTAGGCGGTATTTTATTCGCTCCGTAAACGCCCACAAGCACCAATATCGTGCCGACGCCTTGTATGAGAGAAAAGTCCTCGTGTAAAAATACAACGCCGGCAAGAACTGATACTATTGTTGTTACACCCGCGAATGAGGCGGCTCTGTTTGCGCCGATTATCCCGATGCTGTAATTGGTAAGCAGAAATGCGATTACCGAACAGCATATTGATAGATACAGCGTTCCTGTAAGAAAATCCATGTTTATAAACGGAAGCGACAAAAATTCGTTCGTTGTTCCTCCCAATGCATTTTCAACAAGCGCGGCGGACATAAACGTAACCGTTCCCATTGCAGCCATTATATAGGTTTTCTCTGCGCTGGTGTAATTTGAAGCCTTCCTTGCCTTGATTACATAGAGTGAATCGCTCAGCATCGCCATTAACAGCAGCAGATACCCCCAAACGTTGAGCGAGGCGTTGAGCCCCTTTGATATAACTATCAGCACCACGCCCACTACGGATACGATTATGCTTATAGTTTGCAGCTTGGTGGGCGGTTCATGCAATAATATTGAGCTCATACAAATGGTAATCAAAGGCAAACACGCCACTATGGCGCCGCTTTCAGACGAGGTTGTGAGCTGAATGCCGTATGTTTCGCCTATGAAATATAGAACTGGTTGAAAAATGGCTATCACCAGCAAGGGCTTTATGCTTTTGCGCCTGAGGTCAAGCTTAATTATTCTAAACAGCGCACAAATGCTCATGGCAATAAAGGCAAATGTAAATCTCCATGCCAAAAGGGATAACGAGGAAACCTCAGTAACCGTCTTTTTGGTGAACATGAAGCTCAATCCAAATAAAGCCGATGCCATTACAGAGCAAAGTACCGCTATGCTTTCTTTCTTGTTTTTCATGCTGCCTCCATAAATATCTGAGTTATTATAACACATTATTTATGAATGCCAATCAAACTGTTAAAATTCAAATAGCATTTTGGCTGAAATCTTATAAAATATATGATACAATTAGCATCGTACTAAAACGATAAAGGAAACGGCTTGATGAACAAAACAAAAATAATTGCCATAGAGGGGATAGATGGCAGCGGCAAAGGTGTTCAGTTCAAATTATTGAAGGAACGCTTATTGAGCATGGGCTATTCAGTAGCCACACGCGACTATCCTAAATATGAAAGCTTTTTTGGATACGAGATAGGCAAGCGCTTGGCGGGGAACGATGGCGTTTCTGCCGCGGAAATTGAGGGAAAGAGCATGGCGCTGTGGTATGCGCTTGACAGATATGAGGATTTAAAGAATTATAAGGACGGAGAAACCGATTATTTGCTATTTAACCGCTATGTGCTATCAAACGCAGTATATCAAAGCGTGCGCGATATAGATTTAGGCAAGCTGGACATAGTCGATTGGGTGATGGAGCTGGAGTTTTCACATTTTATGCTTCCTGTGCCGGATATAAATCTTTTCTTTTCTATGGACGCGCAAAAAGCCGAGCAATTAGTGCATCAAAAGGGGTTTCGCAGCTATGTGGGCAATACGAGCGACGTATATGAGCGTTCCAGCAGCATACAGGAGCGAGCAAGCGAAAAATATCTTGAATGCGCAAAGCGCTTTGATAACATAGCTGTTATCAACTGCATGTGCGACGGCGCGCTTCTATCGGTTGAAGCTATTTCAGATAAAGTGCTGAATGTTCTTAAAGAACGCAGCATAATATAGATTTTTTTAGGAGGATTCAATTCATGAGAAGTGTTGGCATACTTACAGGCGGAGGCGATTGTCCCGGCCTAAACGCGGTTATCCGGGGCATTGTTGAGCGATGCGCGCAGAGTGACATTAAGGTTTTCGGATACAGCGCGGGCTGGCGAGGCGTATTGGAAAAAGAGGGGCATTGGCTAACGCTGGACGAGGTTGCCGGTATACAGACGAAAGGCGGCACTATACTTGGAAGTTCAAGAACAAATGTAATGAAAACTGAAAATGGCCCGGAAATAGTTAAGCAATCGCTTGAAAACTTTGGCTTAGAGGGACTGATAGCCATAGGCGGCGACGATACTCTGGGCGTAGCGAACAGCCTTCACGAAATGGGAATGAATATGGTTGGTGTGCCCAAAACCATTGATAACGACTTATCCTGCACGGATTTTACCTTTGGCTTTGATACTGCCGCAAACATCGCTATGGAGCAATTTGACCGTCTGCACACCACGGCCGACGCTCACTCGCGCTGCTTCGTGGTGGAATGCATGGGTCGCCAGACCGGTTGGATAGCACTGCAGGCTGGCTTAGCGGGCAATGCGCATTTGGTGCTTATCCCCGAATATCCAAAGACCTTTGACGAGATATATGAATTTGTGAAGCAAAGATATATTAACGGCGAACGCTACACCATGATAGCTGTTGCGGAAGGCTTTGAGATACTCGGCATGGAGTCTGCCGACCTCGGTGTTGACGCTTTTGGCAACAAACTGCTTTTGAACAAAGATTTAGCAAGGCATCTTGCAACT
>CAZUUR010000026.1:0-12851 GCA_964622815.1 uncultured Oscillospiraceae bacterium
ACGGCGAAATGGTGGGAGGTGCGCAGGTGAAGGATTCGGACGCGCCCACGCTCGTTTATCTTTCAAACGCCAAGGGCGAAAGCGCCGGCTATTATATTTTTGATACCGCGCGAGATATGCTCTATCCTTATAAAACCTTATCGAGCGTATCAAAATCCTATATAATACTTGAGCCGGACGGCACGTTGGCCGCGCCCACAGGCTTTGAGGAAACATCGCTCACGATAGACGAAAAGGAATATAAGGCATGGGTGAGCGAGGACGCGCAGGGCAGCGTTTATCTCATTTATGCGCGTAATCCAAGCGGCGAGATAGGCTATTATTACTATAATCAAGAGGACGAATCGCTCCAGCGCTACGCAGTGCTGCCCGCTCGCCCGGTGGTGGAGGAGTTTACGCCGCCCGCCGCCACTCCCGCGCCTGCATTGGACGCGACGCAATCCGATTCCCAGCCCGCGCCCGAAGCGCACACCGGTGCCATAACGCCAGCCTTGTTTTACGCAGTATGCGGCCTGTGCGTTGTATTCCTGGGCTTATTCATATTCGTGACGGTGAAAACCAAGCGCGAAAAGGAGCTAAGACGGCAGAGAGTGCTTGAGCGCAAGCGCCGCGAAGCTGCGGCAAAGCAGAATTTGAACGGTTAATCACGCGCACAAAGGGCGGGGGAAACCCTGCCCTTTCAGTTTGTCGAAAAAGTCCTGTTCGGACTTTTTCGAGATTGCAGGTTTTACCTACTACGCTCCGCTTCGCCGGGCGGCAAAACCTGTAAAGTGAGAAAACCTGACGGTTTTCTTCCGTTCCGCCGGCAAAGCCGCCGGAGTCGGATTATAAGTCAAGGGCTGTGACCCTTGACTATCCCGGGAGATTTTTAACAGTCTGAGGCCAGGGGAAACCCTGCCCTTTGTATTTCGTCTTGACCAAACGCCACAGATTGTGGCGGTGACGTTATATTAAATATATTTTAATCCGGCCTTTGCCGTGCTATAATGAATTAGATGTTTTCTTGGGGGTATATTTATGGCACAGCGCGACCGTATATCAGCGCGTGAGCAAAGGCGGGCGAAAAAAAACGCGCGTCCATACAAAAAAGCGAAGATATGGCCGCTTGTGCTGCTTGTGACGCTGCTTGGCTGCGCCGCTTTTGCGCTTGGCTGCACGTTTATAATCCGCTCCACCGTATCAAGCTATAAGCAGCAATGCGACCTTTATTCACAAAAGGTTAATTTCTATGTTATGCTGCTAGAGCAAAAATGCGATTATGAGCGCAATATTGATGAGCAGCAAACCGATTCCCAGCTCGTTCTTGCGCTTGCCAAGGCCGATGAAAATATAGGCGCTAAAACGTCTCATGAAAATATCTACTATATACTTGACGAAGAAAAGAACGTGGTTTACAGCGCGGGCCGCCCGGGCGAGCGCTTCGATTACGACGAAATATCAAAGGCCGGTCTTTACACCGGCAACTGGGACGATATAGCCGCCTACTGGGAGGCCTTTACAGATGATGAGCTAACAAGCGCCTTTGAGGGCGCTACGCTTGATGCGGGCGGCGTTCGCGGAGCGCTTGCCAAGCTGCCTTCCCCTACTGATGCTTTCAACACCATATATGGTGTTAGCGCCATTCCCGGCGCAGCCGACCTAATGAAAATGCAAAGCGGCAAGCTTGGCGACTTATCAAGAATAATCACGCAGTTCGCCTCGCTCTACGGGCGCAACAAGCTGCTCTGGTTTGAAAAAACCTTCACAGTAGGCCAGAGCACATACACACTCCTTGCAGGCAAGACCGCCGCTTTTTCGCCCGAGACTCTGGCCACGCTTTCAGACACGGTGCTCACAATGGTGGTGGTGCTAGGCGTATTATTCATATTGCTTATATGGTTCATTATCTCGCAGGGCGTTTCAAACAGGCGGCTTTCGCGCGTGGCGTATACAGACCCCGTCACGGGCGGCGCAAACCGCTATCGCTTCCGCGTATACGGGGACAAGCAGCTAAAAAAGCTCAAACGGCGCGGCTCGGACAAAAAATGGGCGCTGGTGCTTTTTGACGTTGACGGCTTCCGCATATTGAACGATGTTTACGGCACGACGTATGCGGACAATATGCTAAAGCGCGTTAACGGCATACTCACAAATTTTGTGCGCACAAAAGAGCTTACGGCTCGCTTTGCCGGCGATGAATTTTCGGCGCTCGTTTACTATAATTCGCGCGAGGAGCTTGACTCGCGCATATACGAGCTTAACGCGCGGCTCATAAATTCGCTCGACGTGCCAAACCTGCATTTTTCCTTCGGCATATACGAGCTTACCGCATCGGACGACGATATAGAGCGCGCCGCGATATGCGCGGGCTTTGCAAAGGACGCCGTAAAGCGCAGCCGCGAAAAATTTGTTGGCTATTTCGATGATGAAATGCGAAATGCCATACTGCGTGAGCGCGAGCTTGAGGCCGCCGCCGATGAGGCGTTCGCTCAAAAGCAATTTAAGGTGTATCTTCAGCCTAAATACACCGCAGACGGTGCGCGCATAGGCGGCGCGGAGGCGCTCGTGCGCTGGATTTCGCCCACGCTCGGCTTTATCTCGCCGGGCGAGTTCGTGCCGCTTTTTGAAAAAAATTATATGGTGATAAGGCTCGACCTTTATATGCTCGACGCGGTGTGCGCCTTGCAGCGCAAGTGGCTCGACGAGGGGCGCGAGCTAGTGACGGTGTCAGTGAATATCTCGCGCTCGCATCTGAGTGTGAAAACCATAATAAGCGATCTTGCGGGCATTGTTGACGCATATTCGCTGCCGCATTCAGCCATCGAATTTGAGCTTACCGAGAGCGCGTTTTTCGATGATAAGGACGTGCTTCTAACCGCCATACAGCAGCTTCGCGCACTAAGCTTTCACGTTTCCATGGACGATTTCGGCACAGGCTATTCCTCGCTCAATTCCTTAAAGGATCTGCCGCTTGACATAGTAAAGCTAGATCGCGGGTTTTTCGGCGATTCCAACAGCCGCGAGCGCAGCGAAACAGTGATAAAGAGCACGATAAGCCTCGCCAAGCAGCTAAACATGAAAATAGTTACCGAGGGCATTGAAACAAAGGAGCAGGTGGATTTTTTAAGCGCCAACGGGTGCGATTTTATTCAGGGTTTCTATTTTGCAAAGCCCATGCCTACGGACGATTTTGACAAATTGCTCTATGGCACAAATGCTTTGCAGCAACATAATATTACGGAGGTAAAAAAATGAGCTCAGTTTTGAACAAATTCCTAAGCTATGTGGCAATAGACACGCAGTCCAAGGAGGAAATGAGCGCAGTGCCGAGCACTAACAAGCAATTCAAGCTCGCCGAAAAGCTTTTAGACGAGCTAAAGGCCATGGGCATTGAGGACGCGCGCCTATCGGACAACTGCTATGTCTACGGCTCTATACCCGCGAGCGCAGGGTATGAAAATAAAAAGGCGTTAGGCTTTGTGGCGCATATTGACACCTCTCCCGACGCGAGCGGCGAAAATGTGAAACCGCGCATAGTCAAATACGAGGGCGGCACGCTGACGCTTGAAAACGGGCTCACAATAGACCCCGTCACATACCCTAACCTCAAAAGATACATTGGGCAGGATATTATCGTCACCGACGGCACAACGCTTTTGGGCGCGGACGACAAAGCGGGCGTAGCGGAGATAATGGCAGCCGCTCAGACGCTGATAAGCGATTCCTCACTAAAGCACGGCAAAATTTGCATAGCCTTTACGCCGGACGAGGAGGTTGGCAACGGCACGGAGAAATTCTCCATACCCGAGTTTGGCGCGGACATCGCCTACACCGTTGACGGCGGCACAATCGGCGAGCTTGAATACGAGAATTTTAACGCCGCAAGCGCTATGCTCACCATACATGGCAATGGCATACACCCCGGCAGCGCGAAGGACAAAATGCTCAATTCGCTGCATGTGGCCAAGGAATTTGACGCCATGATGCCATGTGCGCAGCGACCCGAATACACCAATGGCTACGAGGGTTTTATCCATCTCACCGATATTCAGGGCGATATAGTAACAACCAAAATGCACTATATTATCCGCGATCACGATATGGAAAAATTCACCGTGAAGAAAAAGCTTATGGAGGCCGCCGCAAGCTACATAAATCACAAATACGGCGAAGGCACGCTCGAGCTTGTGCTAAGGGATAGCTATTTCAACATGCGCGAGAAAATCCTCCCTCACATGTATCTTATAGACACCGCTAAGGCTGCCATGAAGGCCGTTGGCGTTGAGCCGATAGTAAAGCCCATACGCGGCGGCACTGACGGCGCAAGGCTCACGGAGATGGGGCTTCCCTGCCCCAATATCTGCACAGGCGGCGAGAACTTCCACGGCTGTCTTGAGTATATACCGGTAGAATCGCTTGAAAAGACGCATGAGATAATTTTGAAGATAGTGGAATTGACGTATAAGGGATAAAAGTAAGCATGTGCAAAACACGGCCGAGTTTTGACTCGACCGTGTTTTTTTACGACCCTCTTGGGTTTTAGCGCCCGCGCACGGCGGCGGGCGTTATCCTTCTATTTTCAGCCAATATGTATGCTCAAGCGGCCCTGAGCCAGAGCCTAGATCAAGCATGGCGGCAAGTGCGCCGGTGACATACGCCTTGGCCTTTTTTACCGCGTTTACCATAGCCTCGCCGCTTGCAAGCTCGCAGGCTATAGCGCTTGAAAGCGTGCAGCCCGTGCCGTGAGTATTTGGATTATCAATGTGCGGGCCTGTTATGCGATGAACATCACCGTTTGCATAAAGCAGGTCAAGCCTGCCGTCGGCCTTATCACCTAATTTATCAAAAGCGTGACCGCCCTTTATAAGCACGGCCTTAACGCCGAGCGTTTCCGTTATCTTTTTTGCCGCGCGGAGCATATCCTCCTCACACGCTATTAAAAAGCCCGCAAGCACCTCCGCCTCAGGCACATTTGGCGTTATCACGTCGCCAAGGGGCAAAAGCTCGCTCTTGAGCGCGTCTATGGCGCTATCGCGCAAAAGACGGCTGCCGCTCGTTGCCACCATCACAGGGTCTACCACTATGTTCTTTGCTTCATACTGCTTGAGCTTACGCGCTATAACGCCGATAAGCTCCTCTGAGGACACCATGCCTATCTTCACCGCATCGGGACGAATATCGTTAAATATGCAGTCGAGCTGCTTTTCTAAAAACTCAGGGGTCACCTCCATTATGCCGTAAACTCCCGTGGTGTTTTGCGCGGTGAGCGCGGTTATAGCGCTCATGGCATATAGCCTGTGCGCGGCAATGGTCTTTATATCCGCCTGTATGCCCGCGCCTCCCGAGCAGTCCGACCCGGCTATTGTGAGCACGGTTTTCATGGGGCTTTTGAGAATATCAAAATAATCCGCTATATATCTATCAACAAGCTTGCGTATTTCTATATCCGCCGCACCGTTCGTCGGCTCGTTCACGCCCACCACATAGAAGTTCGCACGCTTGGCAGTGATTATTGCGTGATAGGAATCCTCAAATATCCACACATCGTCAAGCGTGGCATGCATATCCATTTCCTTGAGCGCCTGAAAATAAATATCAGGCTCTGTCTTTGATTTTCCAACCTCGCCGCAGGTGAGTATGCAGCTAAAGCGTCTATCAAGCCCGAGGCGCTTGAGCGCCGCCATCACAGGCTCTCTGTCCGTAGCCGTGGCAAGCGCGTATTTCACGCCGCTATTATCCAAAAAATCCAAAAACTCGGCCGCGCCGCGCTTTAGCGGCAAATCCTTTGCATAATGCCCGAAAGCGAGCATGCCAAGCTCGTCCACTATTTCTTCAACACTTGCCTCTATGCCATATTCTTTTTTGAAATACTCAGCCGATTCAATAAAGCTCATGGGCGCCAAATCGTCCGCCAGGCCGGGCTTTGGCTTCTTGCCGTGTCGCGCGAGTATCTCATAATCAATATCCACCCACATGCCCATTGAATCCAGCAGCGTGCCGTCAAGATCGAATATGACGTATTTGGGAAGCTTCATATTATACAATACCTTTCAATCTTTCTTTAAGCGTTTTTGTTGCAAGCGCAATATCTTCCGCCGCGAATATGGCGGATACCACCGCCGCCCCGCAGACACCCGTGCCGCCAAGCATACTAATATTTTTTTCGCTTATGCCGCCTATTGCCACCACGGGAATAGTCACCGCCTCGCAAATGCGCTTTAGCGTTTCGAGGCTCACGGCGTCCGCATCGGTCTTAGTGCCGGTGGGAAACACCGCACCAACGCCAAGATAATCCGCGCCCTGGCTTTGCGCGAGCAGCGCCTGCTCCGCCGTCTGCGCGGAAACGCCAAGTATTTTGCCCTTGCCAATTAGCGCGCGCACACTTTTCGCGGCCATATCGCTCTGGCCAACATGAACGCCGTCCGCACCACATTGTATCGCTAGACCCACGTCATCGTCAATAACGTATGGCACATTATATCGCCTCGCAAGCTCGCCCATGGCTACAGCTTCCCTTAAAAGCTCGTCCGGCGCGAGCGGGTGCGCCTCGCTCTTTTCGCGAAGCTGCAAAAACGTCGCTCCCGCGCGGAGCGCCGTTTCCACATCGTTAAGGAGGGCAGACCCCTCCTTAACCCATGTGCCGTCCGTCACGGCATATAAAAGCAGTGCGCGTCTTAATTCATCTTGCTTCATAACGCGCCCTTTCATCGAGCACAGAGCCCGTCATGGCGAATATTGCGTCTATCATATAATTGCGGAAGGTGGCGTTGCCGTGCTCCTTTCCCATGCGTTCAAGCGCTGTCTCGCCCGCCGCGCCCATCGCCGCGAACGCCGCCGCCACCGCGCCAAGCATGTCATCACCGCCTGATAGCCGCTCGGCTGCTATATATGCCGTTGTAAGCGCGGAAAGCATACAGCCGCTGCCCGTTACGCGCGGCATAAGAGCGTTGCCATTCATTATAAAGAAGGTTCTCTCGCCGTCCGTCACAACGTCCGTTTCGCCCGTAACGCCTATTATGGAGTTTGTGCGCTTTGCAAGCTGCACCGCCATATCCCTCGCACGCATAAGCCCTTCGCCCGTCATCGCATCGGCCGGGTTTACGTCAACCCCCTTTGTGCCGCCCGCGCCGAGCGCAATGGTTTTAATTTCGGAAGCATTGCCGCGTATCACCGTAAAGCGTGCTTGCTCAATAAGCGCCAATGCGGTGTTTGTACGCAGCGCGCTCGCGCCCGCACCCACGGGGTCTAAAAGCGTGGCGTGCTTTTCCTCGGTGGCGGCTTTCAGCGCCGCATGCATGGCGGCAATGGTGCTGGCGTTTAGCGTGCCGATATTGATGTTTAGTCCGGCGCAAATTTTTGTTATTTCCGCCGCCTCCCCAATATCGTCCGCCATTATGGGGGAAGCTCCCGCCGCAAGAAGTATATTCGCACAGTCGTTCACGGTGACATAATTGGTTATATTATGCACCAAAGGAGACAATTTTCTCACATTTTCAAGATAGCTGCCAAAACTACGCATTTTTTCTTCCTTTCGTTGCCATTATTTTATCAGTTATTACGGCGATAATTATAGTCGCCGCCATATCGGGCAAAGTGCTGCCAAGAGCTATATCCACGCCCATAAACACGCGATAGAGCGCGAAGCCCACTGCCCAAAGCACAAGGTTTCGCCAATCAAAATTGCCCTCGCACTTGCGCTTTAATATAAAGTTATCCGCTATTTGCAGCGCTATCATGGGCGCAAAAACCGAGCCGATAAGATAAAGAAAATCCTCAAAGCGCTCCACGGGCGCGAAAATGGCAATGGCCGTGCCAAGCGCCGTTACAATGAGCGCCGCCGCCTTTTCTTTGGCCTTTTTCGATATGCTAACAACGCTGACGCCCGCCGAATACACGTCCAAAAAAGTGGTGGTAACGGTTGAGAGCACAACTATTATCAGCGCCGCGATGCCAAGACCCGCGCGCAGCATTATTGCGGCAACATCGCCCTCGCCTGTGAATATGGCCGCGCCCATGCCTATTATAAACATGAAGCACGAGGCCAGGAAATATACCGCCGAGCTTACCAGAGTGGTTCGTTTTTCGCGTTTTTTATCGCCCGTGGCCTCTCGGGTATAATCGCTTATGAGCGGCAGCCATGAGAGCGGCATAGCAACCGAAAGCTCCACCGCCGCGCCAAAGCTTATATCGCCTGTAACGGCCGCGCCGCCGCCATCTTTAAACACCACAACGCACAGCACTATTGAAAGCACGAAAAGCGCTATCATGCTCACCGTGTTCACCTTGCCCAAGTCCTTTATCCCTATCACCACCCACAGCGCTATGAGTGCGCCCACTATAAGGCACCACGCCCATGCGGGTATGGCGGGTAAAAGCAGCTTGGCCGCGCTCGCCGCCGACACTGTCATAACGGCAGTCCAGCCCACGAGCTGGAGCACATTTAATCCGGCAAAAAGCAAGCCGCCGCGCTTGCCAAAGGAGGTTTTCACCGTGTCCATAGCGCTAAGGCCGGTCTTTGCGCCTATAAGCCCTGCGAAATACAGCATCACGCAGCCTATCGTGTGGCCGAGGATTATGCTCAAGAGCCCTTTTGTAAAGCCAAGGGGCGCCACCAGAGCGCCGGTTAGTATCTCCGCGATGCTCACCGCCGCGCCGAACCAGATAAGTCCGTGACCAAATAGGGTTACCCGTTTTTCCATTGTTGTCCTCTTTTCTTTCCGCAAAGCAAAACCTGCAACCTCAAGATAAAAGCGCCCCAAACGGGGCGCTTTCGATAACTATTATGTCCGATTGCTCCCTGCGTTGGCATTATCCAAATCAGGTGCGATACCATTGGTATCTAAGGGTCGAAACGTTAGCTTCCTCTCAGCTTCAGGCGCAATGCCCTTAGCTCCCCTGCCATGCGGTATTATTTATTTGTCGTGGTGATGATACCACGCTTTTTTCATTTATGCAAGCGTTCCTGCCAATATACTATCACAACTCCGTCCTCAACGCTCACGCGCGAGGGAACGCCTGTGAAGCGATTGCTCACGCCAAGCGGCATATCGCACGATAGCACCGCGTTATTAAGCGGATATTTTAGCCCTTCGAGCGTTACGCCGCGTGCGTCGCCGCCATGCGCGAAAATGCTTATATTGCCGCGCTTGTTGGCTGAGAGCAGCAATTCATTATTATGAAGCGCCGTTATCACGAAGCCGTCCCCCATGAGATAGCCGCGTCCGCCATGCCGCGCGATATAGGCAAGCGTCTGCAAATTGGCAAGCGTATGGTCGAGCCTGCCGCCCACACCGCCATATATCACAAACGCCTCGTAGCCGCGCTCAAAGCCCGTTTTCACGGCGAGCATCATATCCGTATCGTCCTTTTCGGCTGGATAGCGCAAAAGCTCCGCGTTCGCTTCCTCCGCGACCGCCTCTATTGAATCGAAATCGCCAAGCAGCAAATCCGGCTTTATTCCAAGCGCTTTAAGCTTATCGTACCCGCCGTCCGCGGCTATCACAATATCGCCATGCTGCGCCTTTATTGGTGCAACCTTTTCGGGTGATGCGCCAAATATGAAGCAAGTGTTCATAGCCCCTCTTCCTGCACAAATGAGTAAAACTCCAGCTCCTTGGCCTTATCCGCCGGACGGATAGTGCCAACCGGCGCACAGTATACGCCGAACTCGCCGTCCTCCTTTGAAAGCTGCAAAAGCTCATTGGTCTTATCGCAGTCAAAGGCGGCCACGCCGCATGTGCCAAGGCCCATCGCCTCGCACGCGAGATAGAGGTTTTCACACACATGCCCAACGTCTATAAGCGCGACGCGGTGGGCAAATATACCATAGCGCCATTCGGCTCTGTACGGCACCATGCTCCAGAAGAAAACCACCTGCGCCTTTGCGCCCCACGCCTGCCCCATAAGCGCCTCTGTAACGCGCTCATGCTGCTTTTCCACCTCGCCTAAAAATTCAAGCTCGCCCGTCATTGGCAAATAGTGATATATGCCCTTTTTAAGCCCTTCAACATTGCGCACCGCAAGATACGTTTCAAAGGCGTGCCTTGCACCGCCCGAGGGTACTGTGCGCAGGGTTGCGTATTTTTTGCCGCGTATGCTCTTTATGCCCTGCGTCGCCCACAGCAAAAATGAAAGCTGCAAAAGCGTCACAGACTCCTTTGAATAGACGCGGTGGCTCTCACGTCCTGCGATTATTTTAACGAAATCCGTTTTTAGCTCCAGCGCATCAAAATCCATAGGCAGCTTTATGCGCGCGTCCTCGCCGCGCATAGGCGCTTTAACAAGCGGCGGCTGCGGCTTTTTTTGGTCTTGGTCGGATATGAACTCATCGTTCTCGTCCTCAGTCCAGCGCATAAAATCGCGCCCCTGCTTTATTTCCTTGGAAAAATCTTTCATTTGTCATTCCCCCTATATCGAATATAGCTTCATCGTTTCGGTGTATGTACGCGCTATCTCGCGCAGAATGTCTATATGCTCAAAATCGTCGCGATAAACCACGTTTATCTCGCGCACCATGCTGAGATTTTCTATCGGCAGCACGGTTATCTTGCCCTTTCTAAGCTCGTCCATGCAGGCGCTTCGCGCTAATATCGACACTCCGAAATCGCGGCGAATAAGATCCTTTATGGTGGCGATATTATCAACCTCGAGTATTATATTAAATTCGTCAAGCGTCATGCCGCGGCTTTCAAGCTGCGCCACAAAGAGATTGCGCGTGCCGGAATTGGGAAGGCGCAATATCATCTTTTCTTTTTTGAGATCGTTTATTGTAACAAGCGGCTTTTTTGCAAGCGCATTGTTGTTGGACATGGCAAGCACCAAATAATCCGTGTCTAAAAGCAGTGAATTCATGCCCGACGGCACCGCGCCGCCCTCAACTATGGCCAGATCCAGCTCGAAATCGGACAGCTTTGAATAAAGGTTCATCACCGAATCGGAGGTGATGGTTATAGTAACGCCCTCCTTGGAGCTGCAATATTTAGCTAAAACCTCGGCTATCTGATTGCTCTCTGCGGTGTGCGTTATGCCTATGCGTATGCGTTTTAGCTGACGGCGCTCATTTATAATGCTTTGCTGCATATTCGCATAAAGCGACTTTATGCGCCGCGCGTATTTTAATACTATCTCACCCTCGCGTGTGGCAAGGAGCTCGCCGTCCTTGCGGACAAATATCTTCATATCGAGCAAGCTTTCAAGCTGCTTGACATGCTGACTGACGGCAGGCTGCGTGAGTGAGAGCGCTTCGGCGGCGCGCGTATAGCTGCCGCTTTCGTAAACCTTTAAAAGCGTGTTGAGCTTGGGATCAAGAAGTTCATCGCGTTTATTCATTTGCTTCACCCAACTTCATAAGAATTTGCTATATGCGTATGATACCAAATGTTATAGCGAATGGCAAGAGGTGTCCATTAGCAAACAATGCTGGCAAATGCGCGTGTGCAGCGAGGAGGCGCAACAGGTTCAGGCAAATCTGGGGCTATCCCATACCACGCCTCAAAAGCCGACCTCGATGATTAGTGCGCTATTGCGCTCGACTCCACTGCCATCATAAAATCATACATGGGCGAAACGAGCGCGAAATCGGCGGCAAGCATATCGGCAAGCTTGGCTGAAAAAAGCTCTTCAAAAGCATTGCTCTCACGAAGAAAATCTATATTTTTTCTGTCGAGCCACAGCTTTAGCTCGTCCGGCGCGTCCTTATAGCGCGTGCGCTTGAACATATCGCCCGAAAGAACGAATCTATCCTGCTTTTCATAAGCGGCTCTCGCTTCCTTAAAGCGCACGTCGCCCGCTAAAATCATGCTTCTGTATGCCTGCATGGATTCACCGGACGCTTGATAATAGCCGCAGCCATAGCGAAACATGCGCGGCGAAAACTCGAAGAAAAATCCGGGCAACCCGCCATAAAGCTGCTTTTCGCGCATGAACACGCACCACATCACATCGCGGAATATTGCCTTATCCTTTGAAAAGCGAGTGTCTCTATATATGCGCGAGACCGAGCGGCCGATTTTCGGCTCACATATAAGCGAAGCGTCTATTTTGTGCATGGCCGGCTCAAGCGCCACAACAAGCTGCTGCAAAGGCGTGAGTACATATTCCCTATATTTTCCGTCATGCTCTTTAAACCAAGCCTTGCTGTCCCGAACGCGATTTTCAAGCAAAAAATCAAGCGTTTCCTTTGAAAAAGCCATGCTATCCTCCGATTACTTCAATTCTTCCTTTAAAATATCCATAAACACCTGATTGCAATATTCGCCATTGACAAAATATGCCTTCCTGCGTTCGCCAATCTTTTTAAAGCCCACCTTTTCATAGCACGCTATGGCCTGCTTATTAAAATCGAACACGCAAAGCATCACGTTCACCACGTTTAGCTGATCGAAGCAGAATTTGACGATAAGCCTTAGCGCCTCCGCGCCGTAGCCCTTGCAGCGATTTTCCGCATCTCCTATAAAAAGGCCAACTGTGGCGATTCGCCTTATGGGGTCAAATTCGTTTATGCCGCAGTTGCCAAGGAGCTTGTCGTCCTCCTTGCGGACTATGGCGAACTGATAATCGCTTTGATTATTCTCAATCCATTTGCGCTCGCCAACAGCGCCCATTACCTTTGAGGTGTTGCCAAGTCCGTCCGTAACGGCGGGGTCGCAGAGCCAACGCGCATAGATCTCCGCGTCGTCAACATGCATGGGCGAAAGATACACGCGCTCGCCCGACAGCTTTTTTGAGTATTTCATATTGTTTCCTTTCTAAATGATTATTCTTCCCCGCGCGGCGAATCAAGCACTTTTTTCGGGCCTATATCCACAAAAACTATAGACGCGATTATGAACGCCATGCCAAGGTAGCTGCGCCACGAAAGCACCTCGCCCGCG
>CAZUUR010000027.1:0-6921 GCA_964622815.1 uncultured Oscillospiraceae bacterium
CCGAGCGGGTCAAGCCCCGCCATAGGCTCGTCCAATATGAGATATTTAGGGCGCATCGATATTATGCCCGCGAGCGCCGCGCGGCGTTTTTCGCCTCCGGAAAGCTCAAAGGGCGATTTTTCGCGGAATTTTTCGGGCGGCAGGCCGACAAGGCTCATCGCCTCGTCCGCGCGTGCGAGCGCTTCAGCTTCGCTCATGCCCATATTTAAGCAGCCGAAAGCCACGTCCTTTTGCACCGTCTCCTCAAAAAGCTGATATTCAGGATATTGAAACACCATCCCAACGAGCTTGCGCCCCTCGCGGCGCTGCTTTTTATCGCTCATGTCGAAGCCGTCCACATATACCTTACCCTCAGTGGGCTGCATAAGCCCGTTCAGATGCTGAATAAATGTGGATTTGCCGCTCCCCGTCTGCCCTATTATGCCTAAAAACTCGCCCTCGCGAATTGTGAGTGAAATATCGCTCACGGCCTTATAATCGCCCGAATGCAGATACGCATGGGTCAGTTTTTCAACAATGATAGGCATAATTCCTCCGTCATGCTCTCAACGGTGAGTGCAGAATAATCAATATCAAGCCCAAGTGCGCGAAGCCTATAGCCCAGCTCGGCCATTGCGGGCACATCGAGCCGGTGCTCGCGCAGCATATCGCGCTTTTTGAACACCTCCTGCGGCGTGCCAACGTCCAGTATCCTGCCGTCGCTCATAACGGCCACCCTGTCCGCGCCGACGGCTTCCTCCATATATTGGGTTATCATAACTATGGTTATGTGCTTTTCCTTATTCAATCGCGTAACTATGCGCATAACGTCGCCCCGACCCTTGGGGTCTAGCATGGCGGTGGCCTCATCGAGCACGAGAACCTCCGGCTCTATTGCAAGCATTCCCGCTATTGCTATGCGCTGCTTTTGACCGCCGGACAGTAAGTGCGGCGCACCCTTGGCGTATTTCGTCATGCCCACGCTCTCAAGCGCCATATCAACGCGCCGGCGTATCTCCTCCGGCGGCACGCCCAGGTTCTCAGGCCCAAACGCCACGTCCTCCTCCACCATTGTGGTTACGAGCTGATTATCCGGATTTTGAAACACCATGCCCACACGCTGCCTGATTTTGAGCGTTTGCGCCTCGTCCTTCGTATCCATGCCAAATACGCTTACGCTGCCGCTTTCAGGCAGCAAAAGCGCATTGAAATGCTTGGCGAGCGTGCTCTTGCCGCTGCCGTTATGGCCAACTATGGCGAGTATCTCACCATCAAAAACGGTGAGGTCTATTCCGCTTAGCGCGTCATGCTTAGCATCGCTATAGCGAAAAACCACGTCCTTACATTCAATCATACCTTACGCTATATCCTTGCCGGTTCAAACGGACAAGCCGCCCGAATCTAAACATAATAATCTAAGATAGTATTATATGCTAAAAAGGGCATGGACGCAAGGCGGGAATATACATGGCGGGCAAGCCGGTGAGGCTTGCCCGCCATGGGTGAAGTGTGTTTTTTTGGGGAGCGCTATTTATCTATCGCCCGCACTCCATAGCTCTTTTAAAGCTTATATTCGCGCAAGCATTCGTTGACGCGAGTTTATGGCTCCTGCGCCTTATAGTCGTCCAAATACTTCTCATAGAGCGCCTTGGATTCATAGATTCGCACTATTAAAGTGCCTGACTGTCTATAGTTAGCATTATTGTATTCGTCATAGGATTTGTGAGACCTTGTGTCATACTGCATCTGGCAATATACACCCGAAAGCTTAGCATCCCATTCAAATGAGTCCTCGCCTTCGGGAAACTCTTTACCGAGAAAAGCTTTGTAAACATCATCTTCATTCTCAAAGCCGCCGTAGAGTAATGCGGCGAACGCTATTTGCTTTTTTCAATCCTCCCATGCGAATTTATCAGCAATCTCCCTCTGGTCAAATATTATAGACAGCATTCGTTCGCCTTCAATGATTGCAGAGGAAACGCCCGCGACTATCAATCTCATTTCGGGCTTAGCCTGCGCCTCTTCCAAGCTTATCGTATCGGAATAAGTTTCGGTTTGGCTGCGTACCACATAAAGCTTGTGTCCCTGAGCATAAGAGGTCGTTTCCTGTTCGGAGATTTCTCCTGTCAGGCCGGTCTTTTCCAAAGCCGTGATTATCACATCGGCCTCCAGCGGGAAAGCAGGCTGCGGCATCGTGTCCCTTTGGCAAGCGGAAATGAAGCATAGCGCCAGCAGCGCGGCAAGTAAATGAAATACGCGCGTCAATCGTTTCAAGCGACTGTTCCTCCTTATCATTTCAATTTACTGTAACAAATATATGGCTTGACTGTGTAAGTTGCGCCCGCTAAAAGCCCCAAGTGCTCAAGCATTCGTGCCACATGCTGATCACAATCTTAGCACTACACCCTTGCTAATGATTATGCGTATATTCATTAACCAATGCAGTGCTTAATGTGTCACCGCGAATATTGCAGTAAGTAGCTTCTATAACTCTAACCGTGCAAAGGCCTTGCTGGGCGCTGTGAACTGATGTTGTGCGCTTCGATGTTTGCAAGCATATCCATTGAGGAGTGCGCGGCGAAAGCGCAAACGATGGTGGCAACGTACAAAAACAGATAATTGTAACCATGAGCAAAATGTTTTTTATAAGTATTCCTAAGAAATAATTTGTAATTATATTGTACTGTATCATTGTTATTTGTCAACGCTTAGCATCAGTTTAAATCGCTTAGCCAATTTATAGCGCCATAGTTAAAACCGTCTTTTCAAGCGTCACGAAACGTTCCTAAAATATCACAAATATTCCATATATAAAATCTTTATGAGGTTGAATTATAGTTTAAAAGGTTGTATCATCATGTCATGGTAGGTTTTTATCGTGGCGGAGTTTGCGATATGCCATAATTTTGATAAGTTTACCGCCTTTTTGGCGGATTAAAAATAACATACGAACAGGAGAAAATGATATGGAGTACAACAGGATCTATAATTTCTCGGCCGGCCCGTCCATGCTGCCTCTCGAGGTACTCGAAAAGGCTAAGGCCGACATGATGAACTACAAGGGTTCCGGTATGTGCGTCATGGAAATGAGCCATCGTTCCAAGGTCTATGACGGTATCATAAAGAATACCGAGGCGCTGCTGCGTCAGGTCATGGGCATTCCCGATAACTATAAGGTGCTTTTCCTTCAGGGTGGCGCATCGCTTCAATTCGCGATGATTCCCTTGAATTTTATGACCAAGAACCACAAGGCAGACTATGTGCTCTCAGGCAACTTCTCCTCAAAGGCTGCTGAAGAAGCTCAAAAATACGGCACTGTCAACATCGCCGCATCTACCAAAGCTGAGAACTTCTGCCGCGTACCTCGTCAGGAAGAATTAAAGCTCGACCCGGAAGCCGATTATGTGCATATATGCTTTAACAACACCATATACGGCTCGGCATATAACTATATCCCCGAAACCGGCAATGTGCCCCTCGTGGCCGACCATTCCTCAACTATTTGCAGCCGTCCCATAGACGTTTCAAAGTTCGGCGTTATCTATGCAGGCGCTCAGAAGAACATGGCTCCCGCCGGTCTTACAATAGCGATAATCCGTGAGGATCTCCTTGGCGAGCCTCTCGAGTGCGCGCCCACAATGTGCAACTACTCGCTCATGGCCAAGAATGATTCCATGTACAACACGCCTCCGTGCTACTCCATCTATGTATGCGGGCTCGTGCTCGAATGGCTGCGCGATCTTGGCGGCCTCACCGTTATGCAGAAGATGAACGAGCGCAAGGCAAATCTGCTGTATGACTGCCTTGACAACAGCTCCTTCTATAAAGCACCCATCGCCAAGGACAGCCGTTCGCTCATGAACGTGCGCTTCACCACCGGCAGTGAGGAGCTTGATGCGAAGTTCGTGGCCGAGAGCGTTAAGGACGGCATGTCCAACCTCAAGGCTCACAGGAGCACCGGCGGCCTCCGCGCCTCCATCTACAATGCAATGCCTTACGAGGGTGTTGAGCATCTCGTGCGCTTCATGGAGAAGTTCGAGAAGGACAATAAATAGAATAAGGAGTAAACACAATGCGTATACTTATAACCGACGGTATGGATAAAACCGCGCTTGCCAAGCTTCGTGAGAATGGCAACGAGGTTGTTGAGCAGTTCTACTCTCCCGAGGAGCTTCCCGAAGCGCTCAAGAATTTTGACGCGCTTGTAGTTCGCAGCGCAACCAAGGTTCGCACCGCCGCTATAGACGGTGCGAAGGCGGGCGGCAAGCTCAAGCTCATAATAAGGGGCGGCGTTGGCGTTGACAATATCGACGTTGACTATGCAAACGCTAATGGCATACAGGTAAAGAATACTCCGCGCGCCTCGAGCGACGCCGTCGCTGAGCTCGCGCTTGCGCACATGTTCTCCGTGGCGCGCTTCATAAGCGTAGCCGGTCACACCATGCGCGAAGGCAAATGGGAGAAAAAGGCATATAAGGGCATTGAAATCTCCGGCAAGACCCTTGGCGTTATAGGCTATGGCCGCATAGGTCAGGCGTTGGGGCGTCGCGCTCAGGCGTTGGGCATGAAGGTGCTCGCCTACGATATATTCAAGGTTGAAGGGCTTGAGAATGAGAATATGAAATATGTTGAAATGGACGAACTGCTCGCCAAATCCGATTTCATATCGCTCCACACGCCCAGCCTCGACGGCAAGCCCCTGATCAATGCCGATACTATCGCCAAGATGAAGGACGGCGCAGTGTTTATAAACACCTCTCGCGGCAACAATGTTGACGAAGCGGCTTTGCTCGACGCGCTAAACAGCGGTAAGCTTCTCGGCGCAGGTCTTGACGTTTTTGCCGATGAACCCGCCACCAACTCCGCGCTTTACTCTCACCCCAAGGTGAGCTGCACGCCGCACATCGGCGCTTCCACAAACGAAGCACAGAAGCGCATAGGCATGGAAATAGTTGATATAATCGCTAACTTCAAATAAGCTAGCAAGAATAGCGGCGGGGGCAAGCTCCCGCCGCTATGGTTTTTTGGGGGTATTAAAACATCTTTGGGAGGGTAAATGGGAAAAGTAACGTGGATAGCTATTTTAGCCGGACTTGCACTTTTGGCGGCACTTATCATGTTTGCTGCGAGCAGCGCGCTTGTGACAGTGAAATATCAAATATCGACCGATAAGGTCAAAAAGCCTATAAAGCTCGCGCTTGTGAGCGATTTGCACTCCTGCGATTACAAAAACGAGCTTGTTAAAGCCATTGCTGCTCAAAAGCCTGATGCTGTGCTGCTTGCGGGCGACATTTTTGACGATGTTCTGCCTCACGACAACGCCAAAGAGTTTGTGCGGCAAATCGCAGGCTATCCATGCTATTATGTAACAGGCAATCATGAGATATGGAGCGGCGAAGCGAGCTACCTAAAGCGCTTCATGCGTGAGCTTGGCGTTACCGTGCTCGATGGCCAATGCGCCACGCTGTGCGTAAACGAACAGATAATAAATATCTGCGGCATAGATGATCCCGCAAGCGATAGCGGCTTGCTCGCGGATATGCTTGAAAAAGCACAAAGCGCGGCCGACAGCGCGCGCTTTACTGTGCTCCTGACTCACCGTCCTGAGCTTATAGAAGAATACTTAAAATATGCTTTCGATTTGATTCTCGCGGGCCACGCGCACGGCGGGCAATGGCGGCTTCCCGGGCTTATAAACGGGCTTTTCGCGCCCAATCAGGGGCTTTTCCCCAAATATGCGGGCGGCGAATACACATTCTTTGATAAGGCTATGATAGTCAGCCGCGGGCTTGCGCGCGAATCCACACGCGTGCCGAGAATATTCAACAGGCCGGAGCTTGTGATAGTGGAAATCAATGCGAAATAGCACCGCTTAGCGCATTCGTCTTATTCCAAATGAGGCGGCATCACACAAATAATCTTCTGCGTATCCTTTCCTTGAGCTTTTGCTTTTTTTCTATAACCACCAATATGGCGCTTATCATAGCAACAGAGCCAAGCACAATGAGCGACCATGAGAGCGATATAACGCCAATAGTATGCACATCTATCAAAAGCTCCACAGAAACGCACGCAACGGCGAAATAATCAATTATCAGCGCCGGCTTATAAAGCCCGTGCAGATGCTTTGTTTTTATCACCAGCACAACGATTATCGCCAGCACCGCTGCAATAAAAACGAGCGGCAGCGCCAGCGGCAAAAACCACGAAAAATTGCTTGTCGCGCCGCTTATATAGGCCAAATACAGCGCGGTTACAACCGCATCAAGCGCTATAAACAGATAATATCGCCTATTTAGCAAAAACCACGGCACTAGCACAAAAACGAACACGCACATTATAGCGCCCACCACATAAGGCGACCACACAAATTCGCGATTCGTCAAAAGATCGGTGAGCGTTGTGACAACAACGGGGATAAGCAAGCAAAGCGTGCCCAAAATCGCGCCGTAGCGCCTGTCTATCCTAGACATAACGCGCTCTACCTTTTCAGGATACGGCTTTGTCCTTGGCTCCTTCCACGGCGAATTTGGATTTAGCACCGGGGTTTGGCAAAGCGGACATTCCTTCTGAGATGGCGCAAGCTCCACGCCGCAATTCACGCAATATGACATTTATGCCTCCAAGCTCGAACGCGCACCGTCCGAATAATCGTTATTGCTCTCAATGAGCACATGGAGGCCGTCCTTCACGAGCAATGTGAAAAAGCTGCGCTCAATATCGGTCTCCTTTATGGTTCTTGTGAAATTTATCTGCATTTTTCCCTCGTATGATACGCACGCGGCCACGACCGGATTATAGCTGAGCGGTCCGAGCATGAAGTCTATACGCGAAACATAGGGGCGCATCTCCTCGGGCAGCGTGGTATTGCCTAAATTTGATATAGATGAGGACGTTTGCCTATCGCCCGTGAGAATAAAAACGAGTTTAAGCGTCCTGTTT
>CAZUUR010000027.1:6931-12613 GCA_964622815.1 uncultured Oscillospiraceae bacterium
GAAAATGGTTTTGTACCGACGCGACGTTGGTGGCGAATTTGGCGTTTAGCCGCTTTTCGGTGGCCTCAAGCCCCATATAATGGCGCACGGCGTCCACAGTCTCCTGCATGGTGTATTCGCCATAGCGCGGCTCTATGCCGGGATTAACATAAGATGAAAAATTGCGCAACGTTTTTGCATTGTAAAATTTGCGCAGATTCACAGGCACACATATTTTCACGGGCATAAAGCGCTTGCGGCGCGAAGGCTCGCTAACCTGCCTTGCATGGACCGCCGCGATGAGCACGGCTGTGAGATATTCGCCAACGCTCGCGCCGTATTGCCTTGCTTTATCACGCACCGCCAGCGAATCGAGCGTGCCGGTTGTAACATGAATATCGTGATCGGGCTCGTGCCGTCCGTCAACATTATATGCCGTGCTCTCCCCGCGCGACATCGAGCCGTTTCTCGCATAACGCAAAAAGCAATCCTCAAGCTCTTCTGCGGTGGGTTTTGAAGCACAGGATAGGGTTTGCTCATCGTATGTGATTTTTAGCTCATATTTGAGGCGAAGGTATTCCGCCACCAGCGTTTTTAGAAAGCATAATCCGCCCGTGCCATCTGTAAGCACATGAAAAAGCTCCAGTGCAATACGGTTTTCATGGTAGCGCACGCGGAACATGAAGCCGTCATTTTCATGGAAATTCATTCTTACGCATGGGTTTCTAACGTCCTGCTGCAATTTAGGCGCACCGTCAAGCCGCTCAAAATAATGCCAAAAAAAGCCGTTTTTCAGGCGCACCGCAAAGCCGGGAAAGCGCTTTAGGGTGTTGTTGAGCGCAATATCCAGCGTTTGCGGCTCTATCCTTTGAGTAAGCTCCATGCTCAGCCTAAAAAGCGCCATCCAGTTGCGCCGCCGCGAGGCGGGATATATGGTGGCCGCGTTGTCAAGCCGCATCCAGTCGGACTCAACGGCGGTTTGATTTTTTTTACTCATTGCTGCCTTTCTTTTTGCTCACATGCGCAAGCACAAAGCTTTTTAACCGCTTGATGGCCTGCTGCGATTCATAAACGCCGTAAAGCGGATAAACATGCCACATACCAGGCTCCTCGTGAAAATCGCATTCACAGCCCGCGTCCTTTAGCGCCTGAGCCATTCTCGCGGAATCATCATAGAGCACCTCGCTCGTGCCAACGAATATCAGCGACGGCGCAAGCCCTGTTAAATCGCCAAAAAGCGGGGATACGAAGGGGTTTTTCAAATCCTCCCCATCGCCTGCATACATATTTGCATAGCGTCTTAACGCATCTGCGCTAAGGCAGGGATCGTCCTTTTCGCGCTCTATGGCGGATCGGCTCGTCATTGTGAGATCGGTCCACGGTGATATGGCCACTATGCACGCAGGCATGGGCAAATTGAGCTCTTTAATTTTTAGCGCGAGCGCAAACGATAGCCCGCCGCCCGCCGATTCGCCTATAACAGCTATGTTTTCGGGCGCGAAATCCCTTAAAAGCGCGTTATATGCTTCAAGCGCATCGTCAAGCGCGGCGGGAAACATAAATTCCGGCGCTAGCCTATATGCGACGCAGAGCGTTGGAAGCTTGAGACTTGCTGCCAAAACGCCGCCGAAGCCGCATGCGTATTCAAGACTGCCCGCCGTATAGCCGCCGCCGTGAAGATAGAGTATGGCGCCATCGCCGCAAATCTCATCTGGCATAACAAAATTAGCCTCTACCGATGGAAGCTTTGCGTTTGTATATGTCACCCGCTTCTTTAGAGCGCCCGCGCCAAGTGCGCCGAGCTTATCCTGCGCTTCGCGGGATTTTGAAATATCCATGCCGGTCACAAAAGGCTTTAAAAGCTGTATTTGCACCTTCATGAGCATGGTTGCCGGTTTTGGCATAATCATTCCCTCCCGCCTTACTATTTCGATTTTAAGTATACCCTATGCGCGCTCGACACGCAAACATATAAGCCATGTTTTAACAATTGTTTGCTTTTCCACCACATAATACAGTAGTATAATTATCATATCAATTTTAGGGGAGCAACTATGAAAAAGCTGACTATAATTATCATTGCGCTGCTCGCCGTGCTCGCGCTGTGCGGCTGCTCCGCTACGCCCATAGCTCAAGGCTTCAGCGAGGATGCCTTGCTCGAAAAGGGCAAGACGTTTATTGAGCTTATAAATACCCGCGATTACGAAGCTGTGTGTAATGAGCTGCGCGAGGACTACCGCGAAAAGGTGAAGCCTGACGAAATCAAGGCCGCATGGGACGAGCGGCTTAAAAAGCTCGGCGCGCTCAAGGAATATTCTAACTGGGCCACCGCCGGCGTTAACGATGAAGACGGCAGCGACCTTGCGCTCATTGCTATAAAATGCAAATACGAGGGCGGCGACGCCACATTCACCTTCTATTACGACCTTGAGTATCAGCTTACCGGTCTATACATGAAATAGTGCCATATTTTTTAATAAATAGGAAATAACCCTGCTTTGGGGGTGTACGTTCGCGAACGTTTGTGGTAGTATATGTCGAGCCGTGTTTAACCTTTTTGTGAGGAGCGGCCAAAGAAAAGCGATTGTGTGGAGGTTCAAAATGAAGCTGTCTAGCAAGGTTCAAAAATGTAATCTGTCTCCCATGCGCAAGTATCATCCTTACGCTGTAGAGGCTGAAAAACGCGGCACCAAGATATACCATCTTAATATCGGCCAGCCCGACATCGAAACGCCCAAGGCATATTTCGATGCGGTAAAGGGCTTCTCAGCGCCGGTACTCGCCTATGCGCCCTCACCCGGAATACCCACTATGATAGACGCTATTCAGGGCTATTATAAGCGGCTTGGCATTAACTACGCCGCCAACGATATACTTGTTACCACCGGCGGCAGCGAGGCGCTTAGCCTGCTTATGCTTTGCATACTTGATGAAGGCGATGAGATAATCATTCCCGAGCCCTTCTATCCCAATTACAACACATTCGTGCGTGCGGCAGGCGGCGTTATCCGTCCCCTCACCACGAGTCCCGAGGAAGGTTATAAATACTCTAGCCGTGAAAAGCTTGAGGCGCTCATAACCCCGCGCACCCGCGCCATCATGTTCACAAACCCCGGCAATCCCACAGGCGCTGTGCTCACCAAGGACGAGATGCGCATTATAGCGGACGTGGCCAAGGAGCACGATCTCTTTGTTATAGGCGACGAGGTGTATCGCGAGTTTGTCTATGGCGGCGAGCAGCTAATGAGCATAGGCATGTTTGACGACATAGCCCAAAACGCTGTGGTGATTGATTCCGTGTCCAAGCGCTTTTCAGCCTGCGGCGCGCGCATAGGCGCACTAATCACCAAAAATAAGGATCTGCAGCAGCAGGTGATGAAATTCTGCCAAGGCCGTCTTTCTGTTGCCACGCTCGACCAGCTCGCTTCTGCCGCGCTCTACACTGTTGACGACAGCTATTTTGCAGCCGTCCGCAAGGAGTATAAGCTGCGCCGCGACACGGTTTTCAATAAGCTTCAGGCTATCCCCGGCGTTGTGTGCAAAGAGCCCAAGGGCGCTTTCTATGTGATGGCAAAGCTTCCCGTCGATAATACTGATACCTTCCAGATGTGGCTGCTCAATGAGTTCTCCGACAATGGCGAAACCGTTATGTTCGCGCCCGGCGAAGGCTTCTACGCCACCCCTGGCTGCGGCAAGGACGAGGTCCGCATAGCGTATGTGCTCAAGCAGGCCGACCTTGAAAGAGCCATGGATCTGCTCGCCATCGGCATCAAGAAATACAACGAAACCCACAAATAAGCTTAAATGCATAGGGCGAGGCTAAAACGGCCTCGCCCTTTTTTGTTGGGTATGCGCCCTTGGCAACATTTTGGTGGGGGTATGCGATGTTTGAATTAACTTGAACGGGTATAAAAGCGGTAAAATTTGTTAAGCTTGTACACGCAACGCATAAAATCAGGCAGTTAAGTCACCCATAGGGTAACTTCAGCCTTGGTGCAATCGCTGTGGGGTTGTTTGCTCAGCATTTATTAGGGCGTAAGTGCTTCATATTCATGCAATTCAAATGTGAGCGGCGAGGCGAGGGTGGTTTTCCATATATCCCGTTCGCTTGAAAATGCGCCGTTTTGCTCAAGCTTTTTTAGCTTAGAGCGTGATATGCCAAGCTTTTCAGATATTGCCGCACCCGGAGCAATAGCAATGGGGTAATCAGGTGCCACTGTGATGCTGCAATCGCCCTGGCTTGGCAGCTCGCCCTCAATAACCAGTATGCTCGATGTTTTTTCCGGCACGGCGTTATTTCTGTGCAGAAAATCCGGATTAACGCTATATTTAAGCGCCAAATCCTCATCATTGGCAAGAAAAAGCTCATATAGCTCCTTATCTATCGTCTGCGGGGCTACGCGCTCAAAAATAGTCAAATTCCACGTTCCCTTGCACTTTTCGCAGCGATATATAAGCCATACGTCCAGCCGGTTACCATTGGCGTTTACGCGGAAGCAATGGCTGTTTATATATGCATCGCTGCCGCATTTGGTGCAATGACGTGCGAGCTTTGGCGTTTGAGCGGGATAAGCCCTCCAGATAAGTTGCTGCATAACTCCTCCTATTGAAATAAAGCCGCGAGCGCTTTGGGGGCGTTCGCGGCTCAGCTTTTTTTCTTATGACGCGGCTCTGCCTATCAATATCCACACGATAAGCCCTATGGCGATAATTGCGCCCACCACATTGGTTATCGTTTTCACGCGTTTGAGCTTGGCCTCGTCCATAGGCGAATACCTATGCTCCACCTTCTCGTGGCAGGAAGGGCACTCGCTCATGTGATCGAGCATATCCTTCCCGCAATGCGGACATTTCACTATGTGCTTTTCAGTATTTAAAAAATCCATTTCAGCTCCATACTACCGTCAGCAGCCATACAAATGCGACGATGACTAAAACAAACGCTACCGAACCCAGAAACACCCATTTCATTGCATTTAGCATTATCTGCCACGTTTCTTTAGGCGTAGCCATGTTTTGCTCGTTGATCTCCGAGGTTGCTTCATCCTTAGGGCCTGACCTATGCCAGGGCATCCCTTCGACGTTCATATTAGCTATAACATGTCCGTCATCATCATCGTATTTCTTTCGCGCCATTTTGTCCTTTCCCAGTTGAGTTTTTATAAGTTGCGGCAGCTATGCTGCCGCAAAACGCATGCACTAAAAAGGCAAAGCCTTTTTCTCCTTAGATTATGGCTGCTTCCGCGAAGCGGAATCTCCGCCCGCTCCGGGCGGAGAAAGCCATATATCGTGAACACTAAAAGATTTTTGCTTTAGTGTTTCCGGAATTGCGGCAGCTATGCTGCCGCAAAACGTATGCGCTAAAAAGGCAAAGCCTTTTTAGTGTTTGTCGTCATACAAGTGGCAGAGCACATAATGGTCATCGTCCACCTGATACGGCGTGGGGGCTACCTGTGAGCATATTTCCATGCAATCCTTGCAGCGGGTGTGGAATTTGCAGCCCGACGGCGGATTGGCAGGTGAAGGTATGCTGCCCTCAAGAATTATTCTGTTCATTTTTATTGTGGGATCCGGCATGGGTATAGCGGAGAACAGCGCCTTCGTGTATGGGTGCAGGGGCTGCGCGTATACTTCCTTTTTGGAGCCAAATTCCACCATATCTCCCAAATAGGTGCCTGTTTCCACAAAAACCGAATAGTTGAA
>CAZUUR010000028.1:0-12594 GCA_964622815.1 uncultured Oscillospiraceae bacterium
TTTTTGCCAATAGGCACGGAGTCGTCAATTATATTGGGGATAACGAGCATACGCCTGCGTATTTCCTCCGCAAGCTCCGCTTCGCGTTTATCCAGCCGCGCCATTTCGTCCGCCATCTCAGTGACCTGCTTTTTCGCTTCCTCGGCCTCGGCTTTTTGCCCCTTGCCCATCAAAGCGCCTATCTGCTTGGATACGACGTTGCGCTTATTGCGAAGCTCATCGAGCTTGGCGCGATCCTCACGCCACTTTTTATCGAGAGCTAACACCTCGTCCACAAGGGCGAGCTTATCGTGCTGAAATTTTTTCTTTATGTTTTCCTTCACAAGCTCGGGGGCTGTGCGTATGAGTTTAATGTCTATCATGATATTCTCCTTTTTGGAATATTTATGCGGTTTTGCGGCGTTTTCACATTCTCTCCGGTGCGGCGAGGCCAACCAGCCACAGGCCGGTTTTTATGGTGTTCTTCGCCGCTAGTGTGAGCGCAAGACGCGCACAGCGCGTTGCCGGATCGTCGTCCATTATGCGGCAGTCGAAATAAAATTTATTAAAGCACGAGCAAATATCCATAGTTGCGCGAGCAACGAGATACGGCTCGTTCTTTTCCATGGCGGCAGCCACAGCGTCCGGGAAAGCGCCTATGGCCTTCACAAGCGCCACGCTCGACGCATCTTCAAGGCGCGAATAATCAATATTCTTATCAAAATCGCCCGCCTTTCTTAAAACGGAGCAGCTTCTTGCGTGCGTATACTGCGCGTAAGGGCCGGTCTCGCCGTCGAAATTGAGGGTCTTGTCCCACGAGAACTGCACGTCCTTTATGCGGCTATTATAAAGCATGGCCCAAACCACCGCGCCCGCGCCGACCTGACGCGCCACCAGCGCGCGCTCATCGGCGGTGAGCTGCGGGCTTTTTTCCGCAATTATTTTCGCGGTCGATTCTATGGCCTTGTTTAAAACGTCCTCAAGGTAAACTATCTTGCCGTGGCGCGTGCTCAATGTGCCGTCCTCAACGGACACCATGCCGAAATTGACATGCTCGCAATCCTTCACCCACGCGTCGCCAAGAAGCTCAAGCACCTTGAAGAACTGCTTGAAATGCAGGTTTTGCTGATATGCCACCACATACAGCGATTTATAGAAATTGTAAGTCGCCTTGCGATATTTTGCGCACGCAATATCGCGTGTGGCATATATCGTGCCGCCATCGCTCTTGACTATTATGCACGGGGGCATATTGTATTCGGATAAATCAACTATCGTCGCGCCCTTATCCACCTTTGATACGCCCTTTATCTCAAGCTCGTCTATGACGGCCTGCATTTTATCCTCATAAAAGCTCTCTCCGGCATAGCTGTCGAACTTAACGTCTAAAGTATCGTAGACCTTCATAACGTCCTTGAGCGATAGCTCCTTGAACCAATTCCAAAGCTCAAGCGCTTCCTTATCGCCAAGCTCTATCTTGCGAAACCATGCTCTGGCTTCATCGTTTAGCTCGGGCTTAGCTTCGGCTTCTTCATGAAAGCGCACATAAAGACCCACAAGCCCGCGCACGCCCTCTTTTTCGACCAGCTCTTTGCTGCCCCATTTTTTATACGCCACTATCATTTTGCCAAACTGGGTGCCCCAATCGCCAAGATGATTTATTGCTATGGGGTTAAAGCCCATGAAGCCATATATCCTATAGAGCGAATTGCCTATCGCAGTGCTCGGAAGATGCCCTATGTGCACCGGTTTTGCAATATTTATGGAGGAAAACTCAACGCAGACATTACGCTTTTGCCCCATATCGCTCGAGCCGTAGCGCTCGCCAAGGCTTAGCGCGCGCTCGAGTATATTTTTCACAAGGCCGGACTTGGCAGCATAAAAATTGATGTAGCCGCCAGCCTGACACACCTTCTCTATACCCTCGGGAAGCGAAGCTGAAAGCTTGGCACAAAGCTCCGCCGCGATGGCGGGAGGCGCTTTGCGCAGAGTTTTTGCAAGCTTAAAGCAGGGAAAGGAAAAATCGCCCATATCCTCACTGGGCGGCGTTTCGATATAGCCGGCAAGCTCCTCCGCCGTCAGACCCACAAGTGCGCTTAGCGAGTTAACTATGCTTTGTTTATTATCCATACGGGTTCTCCTAAATTTTTTCTATGTTATTGAAGTTGATATTATATCATAAAGTGTGCGAAATGTTAAGATATTAAAGAAACTTAGAGGCGCTGTTGAGAAAACGATTTATTTCGTGCTATAATTATTTTTATGAGAAAAGTCTTGCAGATATTTTTATTCATACTGAGCGGCCTTCTGTTTATTGCCGGAATAGTGCTCGTGGTGCGCGAATATGTGCTGCTGCCGGGCGAATATATGGAGCCTGAAATAATTGTCACTCCTTCGCCCACAGCTTCGCCTACAATAGCGCTCACGCCTAGCGCTACAAACGCTCTCACGCCCACAGCCACGCCCGTTTTGCCAACGCCAAAGGCTCAGCTTACCGCGCCCATTAAAATCTATTTCCCCGATCGCAAGATAATGATGGACGTGCAGCCTGTAGGCAAAATTGAGGAGGGCAAAAAGAAAGGGCAAATGGCCACAATAGACTCCGCCACAATAGCCGCGTGGTATGAGCTCGGGCCAAAGCCCGGTGAAAATGGCAATGCAATTATAAACGGGCATGTGCGCTATGGCGGTGTTAAGGGCTATTTTTCAATACTTCCGGAGCTTGAGCTTCGCGAACGCGTTATTATAGAGCATGAGGACGGCACGTTCACCGTGTTCGTGGTGCGCTCGGTTGACGTTTACCCATACAACAAGGTCCCTTCAAGCGTTATGGAGCTTGAAAACGAAAATGCCATGCTCACGCTCATCACCTGCCACGGCGAGTTTCAGCAGGACGTTGGCACGAGCGAGGAGCGGTGCGTTGTTATATGCGAGCTTGAGGACTAAAGCGGCGCGTTGACATTTGGCCGTGCTGTTGCTATAATTTTTCAATTATTGCAAATATATAATAGTAAACAATATGTTCGGAGGCACAAAAAATGTCGGAAAGATACGATCATGACAGTATCGAATTGAAATGGCAAAAGCGCTGGGACGAAGCCCACTGCTTTGAAGCGCACGAGGATAAATCAAAGCCCAAGTTTTTTGCGCTTATAGAATTCCCCTATCCGTCCGGCGCCGGCCTTCACGTTGGCCACCCGCGCTCCAATACCGCGCTCGACATTATAGCGCGCAAGCGCCGCATGGAGGGCTACAGCGTGCTATACCCCATCGGCTACGACGCTTTTGGCCTGCCGACGGAGAATTACGCCATAAAAACAGGCATACACCCGCACAAGGTTACGGAGGATAATGTCAAGCATTTTCGCGAGCAGCTAAAGCGTCTTGGCTTTTCCTTCGACTGGACTCGCGAGGTGAACACCACTGACCCGAGCTATTATAAATGGACTCAATGGATATTTCTCAAGCTTTATGAAAAGGGCTTGGCCTATAAGGCGGAGATACCCATAAATTTCTGCACCTCCTGCAAGGTCGGCCTTTCAAACGAGGAGGTCGTGGACGGCGTTTGCGAGCGCTGCGGCGGCGAGGTTGTGCAAAAGGTGCGCAGCCAGTGGATGCTCGCCATAACAAAATACGCCCAGCGGCTTATAGACGATCTTGACGACGTTGATTTTATCGACCGCGTAAAGCTTCAGCAGCGCAACTGGATAGGCCGCAGCGAGGGCGCGGAGGTGGATTTCAAAATAGCGGGCAGCGATGATAAGCTCCGCGTTTTCACCACAAGACCCGATACGCTTTTTGGCGCAACCTACATGGTAATGTCGCCCGAGCACCCGTATATTGAAAAATATAAGGCACGCATAACCAATTATGCGGACGTAATTGCCTATCGCGAGGCGGCCGCGCGCAAGAGCGAATTTGAGCGCAGCGAGCTTTCCACCGAAAAAACAGGCGTCGCGCTAAAGGGCTTAAACGCCGTGAACCCTGTCACCGGCAAAGAAATCCCTATTTGGACGAGCGATTATGTGCTCATGGGCTATGGCACAGGCGCTATTATGGCAGTGCCGGCGCACGACACGCGCGACTTTGATTTTGCGAAAAAATTCAATCTGCCCATAATTGAGGTGGTAGCCGGCGGCGACGTTTCAAAAGAAGCGTATACGGACTGCGCCAAGGGCAAGCTTGTAAACTCCGGCTTTTTAAACGGCATGGAGGTTGAAGCGGCCAAGCGCGCCATAATAGACTATCTTGAAAAAGAGGGCATAGGCGATAAAAAGGTGAATTTTAAGCTTAGGGATTGGGTGTTTACGCGCCAGAGATACTGGGGTGAGCCAATTCCGCTTGTTCACTGCGATAAATGCGGCTGGGTGCCGCTGCCCGAAAGCGAGCTGCCGCTCGTGCTGCCCGAAATAGCCGATTACACTCCTTCGGACGATGGTTCAAGCGCACTTTCCCGCGCTACCGAGTGGATACACACCACCTGCCCCAAGTGCGGCGCTCCCGCCGTGCGCGAGACTGACACAATGCCCAACTGGGCGGGGTCGCGCTGGTATTACCTGCGTTACACCGATCCTCTCTACGATATAGGCGTTGTGCCCACAAAGGAGCCTTATCAAAAGCGCACCAGCCACGGCATGATTTTGGGCGAGAACGGCGAAAAAATGAGCAAGTCGCGCGGCAACGTGATAAATCCGGACGATATAGTTGCAGAAATGGGCGCGGACTCATTTAGGCTTTATGAAATGTTCATGGGCGCATTCGATCAGCCCATACCCTGGAGCACCACCGGCGCACGCGGCTGCCGGCGCTTCCTTGAGCGCGTATGGCGCTTACAGGATATGCTTTGCGATGGCGAGGGCATACGTCCCGATATGGCCGCGAGCGTAAACGGCGCGATAAAGAAGGTTACCGAGGACTATGAGCGCATGAAGTTCAACACCGCCATAGCCGCCATGATGACCCTCGTGAACGACGTTTATCAAAAGGGGAACATCACCCGCGACGAGCTGCGCGCTCTGCTTGAGCTCCTTAATCCCGTCGCCCCGCACATAAGCGAGGAGCTAAACGAGCTTATAGGCTTTAAAACTCCTCTGTACGCCTCAACGTGGCCCAAGTGCGACGAAAGCGCGCTTGTTAGCGACACCGTTGAATACGGCATACAGGTAAATGGCAGGGTGCGTGCAAGACTGGCGCTTAGCGCCAGCGCCTCAAAGGAAGAAATAGAGAGCGCCGCGCTCGAATTTGACGAGGTACAGCCCTTTATTCAAGGCAAGACCGTGCGCAAAATAATTATTGTTAGAAACATAATCAACATTGTAGTAGCGTAAGTTACAGCAGCTGGGCGGCCGGAGCTTTTCCGGCCGTTTAGACTGTCAAAAATCCCCCCGGGATTGTCAAGGGTCACAGCCCTTGACTTATAATCCGGCTCCGGCGGCTTTGCCGGCGGAACGGAAGAAAACCGTCAGGATTTCACACATTACAGGTTTTGCCGCCCGGCGAAGCGGAGCGGAGTAGGCAAAACCTGCAATCTCGAAAAAGTCCGAACAGGACTTTTTCGACAAACTGGGCGGCCGGAGCTTTTCCGGCCGTTTTTATTTCATTTATTCTATCGTATTGACGTAAATAAGAGTAAATGCTATTATTGTATATAGTATAAATATGTAACAACTTTCCCAATGGCAGTATATTAACTATCCCTATTTGTAACTCAAACTTATTGTTGAAAGCGAAACACTATGCGAAAATGCTCTCAAATACTGGCATTTTTTTGGTTGCCGCTATATTATGCCCGTTTGCCGGCGCGCTTGCCAAAGATGAAACCACCGTTACCGTAGGCTACGCACCAGGCACGGTGCTTGTAACGCGCGACTCGGCGGACGTTTTATCGGGCTACGCTTATGAATACCTGTGCGAAATTGCCAAGCTTAATAATTGGAGCTGCACCTTCACCGAGTATGACGCGACGCAGGCGGCGGGGCTGCTTTCAAGCGGCGCTGTGGATATTTTTCTCGCTCCGGACGCTATTTTAGGCAGCTCATGCGAATATTCCGAATTTCCGCTCGGCCGCGCGTATGTAACGCTGTTCGCGGGCGAAAGCACAAACCCCTTAAAATATAATGATTTTGAGGCTTGGCGCAATATTTCAATAGCAATGCTCGGCTCTTCCGCGTATGAAAACGCACTGCGTACATACGCATCTGAAAACAAATTCACATATATCGCCAATACTGTCAGCTCGAACAGTGCTTTAGCGAACGCGCTTGACAATCGCGTCTCGCAGGCGGCGCTAGCGTCGAGCTTTGCGTATATGCCTTCAAAGCGCATAATTTCACAGTTCGCGCCATACGATGTGTATTTTGCGGTGGCAAAGGACGCTCACAGCGTGCTCGACGGCATAAACAGCGCCATGGCGCAGCTTCGCACGATACGTCCCAATTATGAATATGAGCTTGAGCAGCGCTATATCTATTCATCTGTTAACACGATGCCCGAGCTTACCGTTGCGGAGCAGAGCTATATAAAGGCTGCGGAGCGCATAAACGTAGTTTACGAAAAGGATCTTTCGCCAATATGCTTTTATGCGGATAATTCCATTGCCGGCATAGCGGGCGACGTTTTTAAAAGCATAGCTGCCACAACAGGGCTTAGATTTAATTATATCGAGGCGCTTTCGCACACGGAAGCGCTTGAAATGATGCGCACCGGCAAGGCGACGCTGCTCGCCGTGGCGCTCTACGATCACGATATTGCCAAGCAATCTGGCATGACGGTAAGCGCACCCTATTTCACGCTGCCGCTCGCGGTGGTAAAAAGCGAGAGCCGCGCGGGCAACCTCATTGAAACATACTCAACAACCGCGCTTTATCCCAATGCTGATTTAACGCGCATAGGCGCTAATAATGCCGAGCGCAACATCTATGAAACTTAAACCATAGCCATGAGCGCGCTCACCTCAGGCGACGTTGATGCGATGCTCACCGATAGCTTTATTGCAAAGCAACTGCTAAACGACGCGCAGTATCGCCTTTACAATGCTCAAATATTGCCCGGCCGCACGCACGAAATATCCATAGGCATATCAAACTCTGCCGATCCGCGCCTTGTATCTGCAATAGACAAGGCGCTTAGCTATGTGCGCACGGAGCAGCTATATCAAATAGTGACGGATAATCTTCCAATAGACACGAGCAAGTCGCTTTTGAATCTCGTGTATAAAAACCCGCTCATATTCGTGATAGCCGTCACAGGCGTATTCACGGCGATAATCGTGATGATAGCGCGCATGAGCAGCCGCGAGAAAAAATATACCAAAGAAAGATACAAGCTTTTATATGATGACGCCGTCACCGGAGCAGGCAATCTGAATAAATTCAAAGCGGACGCGGAGAAGCTGCTCGCAAAGAAGGGCGCGCCGCAATTTGCGCTTTTCTATGTGGATATAAAGCAATTCCGCTATTTAAACGATACCTACGGCTTCGCCGAGGGCGACAGGATATTAAAAGAGCTTTGCGCGGCGCTAAAGCGGGTCGCGGGCGAGGACGGCGCATACTGCCGCATGCACAGCGATCATTTTCTGGCGCTTACGCCTTATGAAGGGCCGGAGGAATTTGCCACTCAGCTTGAGGTGAATAAAACCCGCCTATCCTATTTCGCGCACACGGTCTGCCGCGGCTGCATAGTGGCAGTGGACGTGGGCATATATGTTATGCCTGAGGGAATGACGTCGCTTTCGCTCGCCATAGACCGCGCCAACTACGCGCGCACTCCCGGCAATGACATGCACGCCAACACCTTTAATTTTTACAGCGACTCGGTGCGGTTTCGCATTAACGAGGAAAAAACCATTACCGACGATATGGAGCGCGCCATGGACGACGGCGAGTTCGTGCCATACTTCCAGCCCAAGGTGAATATGCGCACCAAGCTTATAGTGGGTGCTGAAGCGCTTACGCGCTGGGTCAAGGCCGACGGGGTTATCGTGCCCACATATAAATTCATAAATCTATTTGAAAAAAACGGTTTCATATTAAAGGTAGACTTTTGCATTTTTGACTGCGCATGCAAGTTCCTGCGCGAATGGATGGACGAGGGGCTTGCCGTAAAGCCGATAGCGGTGAATTTTTCAGGGCTGCACTTTGGCGATCCGTCGTTCGCGGCGTCTTTGCGCGAAATAGCCGATAATTATCGCGTGCCGCCAAACCTGCTTGAAATCGAAATGACCGAAAGTGCGCAGCATGAAGGTGAAACCATGCTCAAGCGTCAGGTGAAGGCGCTAAAAGCAGAAGGCTTTATGGTCACGCTCGACGATTTCGGCGCGGGCTTCTCGTCAATAGGCATATTGCAGACGCTTCCCGCCGATTATCTCAAGCTCGACAAGAGCTTCCTTGAAAACGTTGGCGCAAACGAGCGCGAGGGCGCTATGATAAAGGCCGTTGTTGAAATTGCCGAATCGCTCAACATGGTACCCGTTTGCGAAGGCGTTGAATCCGAGGAGCAGATGGAGCTTTTAATAGGGCTAAACTGCATTTATGCCCAGGGATATTATTTCTATAAGCCCATGCCCAAGGAGGAGTATCATCAGCTTCTAAGCTCAGCCGTAGAAGAAGCCGCAGCAGATGAGGCAAGGGAAATAACAAGCCAGATAGAGCTTGAGGCGCAGCAGCGCGCACAGGCCCGTATAGATGCTTTTAACCGCGTAAAGGAGATGCTTGCCGCCAAGGGCGCAGCAGCTTCGCCTGAGGCAGCCGCTCAATTCGCCGCCGCGCTCGCCGCCAGAAAGGCCGCGGCTGACACAGGCACAAGCACTTTAAATCCATACAAGCCTAAAATCAACGTCAGCGAAGGGCTTGGCAAAAAAGCTGGCGCACCCGTGAGCACTCCGGCAAATAGCGCTCCCGCCTCATCAGCGCCGCAGCAACCTGCCGCCGCAGTGCCTTTGAAGGATACGGCAAAGCCATCCGCCACATACGAGCGCATCAAAATGACGCCCGAGCTTATGCGTGCGCAAGCTCGGCCACAACCTGAGATGCAGCGCAAGCCTTCGGTGTCGAAGCCGTCCAGCGTGACTCCGGCAAACCGCGCTATGCCCTCCTCCGCACAGACATCTGCTCAGCGTGCAGCACAGGACGCGTCAAAGGCTGCCGAGTCCGTCAGCTCATCGCAGCTTATAAAGCACCCCAATGAAGCGTCCCGTCCGGCTATTATTCGCTCGCCCGAGCAGCGCTACGCTGAGGACAAGGTGGAGCAACTGCGCTATGCCATGCAAAAGCAGCTTGATCGCGTGCCTATAGGGCCCTTTATCGAGTCATACATGAACTCCTTCGCCAATAAGCTCATTGCCGCCGATTCGTCGTTTTCACGCGATTCCATCGCCGGTCTTGCCGCTATAACGGAAGCCATGCTCAATGCCTCCGAGCAGCTTACAAAGGAGCTTACAATTTCGTCCGCGAGCCTCGTTTCCGAGCAATTTGAAAATGAGTTCAAGCTTGAAAATAATAATGAGCTTAATTCGCGCAACAAGGCCATGACGCGGCTGCACCTTGAACAGCAATCAAAAATAATTATAGATGAATTGAGGAACACATTCCGCAATATGCCCCAGGAGCAGCTTTTAAATAAGCTTATTTCGCTGCATAAGGCAGCTCCCCAAAGCGATCAGGGCATTTTTGCCTCCAGCATCTCCCACAAGCCAATAGAGCTTTATGCGCAGCAGCTTGCAACAAAGCTCTTCGACCCCGCCCTCGCCGCCTCAATGGGCGCTAAGAAAAAAGACAGCATGAGCGAAATGCACGATCAGGCGGTCACAGCGCGCATAGCCACAATTATCGCCAATAAGGTGGGCGATATGCTCATAGATAGGCTCAAAAAATAGTTAAAATCTAAGCTTGTACTTTTCAGTTTGAGTGGCGGGAGCTTCCTCCCGCCACTTTTTTACCAAACATATACACAAGTATGTGTATGCACAAGTATATGTATACACAAATGCTTCATGCATGTTGACACTTATGCCCTGCGTCGCTATAATTGTATGTGGATTGGTAACGTTGCCGGAAACGTTACCAAGCAGACTTATTTTTGTTTCGGCGGAGGTTAATTATGGCTCGATCAAGCGGTATATTGATGCATATTTCATCATTGCCGGGCAAATACGGCATAGGGACTTTAGGCAAAAGCGCATACGAATTTGCTGATTTTTTGAAGCGCTCAAAGCAGGCCTATTGGCAGCTGCTGCCCCTTGGCCCAACGAGCTTTGGCGATTCGCCATATCAATCGTTTTCCACATTCGCGGGCAACCCATATTTTATTGATCTTGAAACGCTTGTAAGCGAGGGCTTGCTGCTTAAAGCCGAGCTTGACGCGTGCGACTGGGGCGATAATGAGGAGCTTGTTGATTACGGCAAGGTGTATGGCGCGCGCTTTGATATGCTGCGCATCGCCTATTCTCGCGGCTATGGCAAATGCGAGGCGGAGGTATGCGCCTTCGCTGAGGAAAATTCGCAATGGATATATGATTATGCCTTTTATATGGCATTAAAGAAGCATTTTTCCATGCGTTCGTGGCTCAAGTGGGACGATGAACGCATACGCGGCCGTGAGCCGGAGGCAATGAAGGAATATTCGGTGCTGTTAAAAGATGATATTCGATTTTTCACATTTATTCAGTATCTCTTTTTTAAGCAGTGGAAAAAGCTTCACGCTTATGTAAAGAGCCTTGGAATAAGGCTTATAGGGGATCTGCCCATATATGTGCCGTTTGATTCATCGGACGTATGGGCCTGCCCGAAGGATTTTCTTCTTGATTCAAAGCTGCGTCCAAGCGTGGTAGGCGGCGTGCCGCCTGATTATTTCAGCGCGGACGGGCAGCTTTGGGGTACACCCTTATATGATTGGGCGTATATGAAGAAAGACGGCTTTGCATGGTGGAAGCGCCGCATAGGCGCGGCCGCAAAGCTGTATGACGTGATAAGGATAGACCATTTTCGCGGCCTTGAAAGCTATTGGGAGATACCATTTGGCGCGGCCACGGCGCGAGAGGGACGCTGGGTAAAGGGGCCCGGCATGGAGTTCATCAATATAATTAAGCGTGAATTTCCCACCCTCAATATAATCGCGGAGGATCTTGGCTATCTCACCGCCGATGTGCGCGAAATGGTTAAGCAAAGCGGCTTTCCTGGCATGAAGGTGCTGCAATTCGCCTTCGACTCGCGTGAGCCGTCCAATTACCTGCCGCACACCTATTCTCCAAATTGCGTATGCTTTACCGGCACGCATGACAACACCACCGCCGCCGGCTGGTTTACCGACGCTTATGCCGGCGACGTTGCATACGCGCACGAATATCTAGGGCTTACAAGCGCTGACGACAAGTCGCTTGAGCTTATACGCGCGGGCATGGCGTCCGTTGCGGAGCTATTTATGGCGCAGATGCAGGATTATTTGGGCTTGGGCGGAGAATATCGCATGAATACGCCCGGCACATTGGGCGGCACAAATTGGAGATGGCGCATGAAAAATGACGCCGCAACCGATGAATTAGCCGATAGGATTGCGAGAATGACTGTTATTTACGGGAGAGCGGAGTGAAATTTGGTGATCCGCGTGAGCAAACGGCTTGAGTAAGCCCTCATACCTTACGGGATAGAATAAAAGTAAGCGGCCGGGGCATGCCTCGGCCGCTTGCTTTTATTTTCCCTTGGCCGCTATCACGTCCAAAGAGGCGGGCGGCTCAACGCTTTGCTCCGGCGCTTTTGCGTCATGAAAGGTGGGAATTATTTCGGATAGATATTCGCGTGTGCCCAGCGGATTCTCCGCTGTGGCTTTTCTGATGTAATCTATGCGGCGCTTTATCTCCGCCGGCTCTATGGCGTGCGCCTTGCAGACAAGTATGCCGGGGAAGCCGCTTTGCACCTGCGTTTCGTCCTGCTGCATCAGCTCTTCATACATTTTTTCGCCCGGTCTTAGGCCGGTGTACACTATCTGTATGTCCGTATCTGGTTCATAGCCTGCCAGCCTTATATATTGACGCGCAAAATCGTCTATGCGCACGGGCTGGCCCATGTCCAAAAGAAATATCTCACCCTGATTGGCCATGCTGCCCGCTTGAATAACAAGCTGCGCCGCTTCCGGTATGGTCATAAAATATCTCACAATATCCTTATGCGTCACCGTAACTGGGCCACCCGAGGCTATCTGGCGCCTAAATAGCGGTATAACACTGCCGTTTGAGCCTAAAACATTGCCAAAGCGCACCGCCACATAATCAGTGTGCGTGCTCCTTTTATTCATATACTGCACAATAAGCTCGCAAAGATATTTGGACGCGCCCATCACGTTCACCGGATTCACCGCTTTATCAGAGGATATAAGCACAAATCGCTTCGTCCCCGCAATGTCCGCCGCCATTGCCACATTGAACGTGCCGTCCACATTATTTTTTATCGCCTCCGCGGGGCTTTGCTCCATAAGCGGAACATGCTTGTGCGCCGCCGCATGGAACACAACGTCCGGCTTATATTCGCCAAACACGGTGTCAAGCCGCTTTATGTCGCGCACTGAGCCTATCACAACGTCCATATCGAGCTTTTCATATTTCTGCTTCATTTCCATATAAAGCTC
>CAZUUR010000029.1:0-12410 GCA_964622815.1 uncultured Oscillospiraceae bacterium
GATTGCGTCCATCATCTTGCCGAGGTTTACAAACTTATAGCCGATTATTGCGTCCTCATTATCTAGGCCTATGGCAAGCACATAGCCCTCTGTCATTTCCAAATATCTGGGGCCTTTTTTAAGTGTGCCATACATTGTGCCTATCTGTGAACGCATGCCCTTGCCAAGATCCTCAAGACCCGCGCCTATGGATAGACCATTCTCGCTGAAAGCGCTCTGCGAACGACCGTATACTATCTGCAAGAAAAGCTCGCGCATAGCAGTGTTAATAGCATCGCACACAAGGTCTGAATTTAGTGCTTCAAGAATTGTTTTGCCAGGCAGGATCTCACTCGCCATAGCGGCGCTGTGGGTCATGCCGGAGCAGCCTAACGTTTCCACCAAAGCCTCCTGAATAACGCCCTCTTTGATATTTAACGTCAGCTTGCAAGCGCCCTGTTGAGGAGCGCACCAGCCTATGCCGTGCGTAAAACCGCTAATATCCTTTATTTCTTTTGCTTTCACCCATTTTCCCTCTTCGGGAATTGGCGCGGGATCATGCCTTGCGTTTTTTTGCACGCAATACATTTCCTCTACTTCACGCGAGTACTGCACAAGAATTACCTCCTAAACTGTAATAATGCTTTTTTCTTTATTATATCATAGCATGCCAATTTTACAAATTGAATTTTAGAGTACAAATCGTGAATAATATATGATAAACTTATACTATCATAATCTAGGAGGAACTTTCCTTGACAATCGCATTGGCAGTTATATTTATCATTATTGCACTTATACACCTATATACATGCTTTTTTAAGCTGGAAAAACTTCGCAAGCTCACAAAGCCTATGCTGCTTGCGTTGCTTGCGGCTATCTATTGCGCGTACACCTTGCCCTTAAATAATTTTCATTGGCAGGTGCTTGCAGCGCTTCTTCTTGGCATGATAGGCGATACGTTTTTACTTAGTAACAAAAAGTCCATGTTCTTATGCGGAGCTTTTTCATTTACATTCGGGCATTGCTTCTACTTTTATTCACTGCTTGCCTTTACCCCGCTTAACGGTTATAAACCTTCGCCGTTCATAATTATTTTGATAATTCTAATGGTCGTGCTTTGTCTTGTTGCGCTGTGCAAAATGATGTTTTCGCATCTATCAAAGGATCTTAAACCCATGTTCCCAATATACATCGGCCTTGTGTTCGTTCTTTTTTCGCTAAGCCTTTTAGCCTTTATCGCCAGCGCCACCTCCTCGCCAAGCGGCGTACTGCCCGCAGCATGCCTAATGATTGGCTCGCTCTCATTCTTGCTTTCAGATAATAAGCTTGCCTATGACAAATTTAAAAAAGCAACCAAATACGGTAATTTTCACATAATGCTATCTTATATAATAGCGCAAGCGCTGTTGACAGTCGGATTTATCATGATATGAGGTGAAGCATGCCAAATTCCAAGTTAAAGCCGCTAATATTGCTTGATATTTTCAAGGAGTTGACCGATGAGCAGCATCGGCTATCAGTGCCGCAGATTTTAGACGAATTTGACAATCGAGGCATCGAAGCTGAGCGAAAAGGCATATATCGTGATATTGACACACTTATTGACTACGGCTTTCCTATTAAGCAATCTCAATCCGGCTACTATTTAGCCGAACATGAGTTTTCCTCGTCGGAAATACGTTTGCTCATTAGCGCTCTGCAAGCGGCATATTTTATCACACCCGCAATGACGGCTCAAATGCAGCGAAAGCTCGCCGGACAGTTGAACCGCTACAGCGCCTCGGAGCTAATGGCATACACGAATATCGGAGCGCTCAAATGCGATAATGATGAAATACTCAAAAATATTGACCTTTTGAATATGGCTATAGCATCAAAAAGGCAGGTCTCGTTTCAATATGTAAAGAGGGACATGCGCGGTAAAAACGTGCTTCAGCATAATGGCGACAGATACTTTGTAAGCCCATACGCCATGATTTGGATGCATGACAAATACTATCTTGTCTGCAATTATGAAGGGCGAGACGATATGACGCATTTTAGGCTCGACAGAATAGTGCACATGCAAATAGAGCTTACACCTTGGCGTCACTTCGCCACTGTCAGCGAATATGTAAACAAGTTTGACGTTGCAGATTACACAAAGAAAGTATTTAATATGTATGGCGATAATGTTGAGCGTGTGCTTCTCAAATGTGATGAAGCCATTGTGAACGACATTTTCGACAGATTTGGAACCGATATAATCATTCGCCCTCAGGACGAAGGCAAGTTTCTTGTTACAATTCAGGCCGCAACCGGCATAGGCTTTATTTCGTGGGCATCGCAGTTTGGCGAGAAGCTCGAAATAATTTATCCCGCTTCACTTCGAGATAAAATGAAAAAGCGGCTCGAAGCCGCTTTGATGAACTATGCTCAGGATCAGCCGCAGTAATGACTAGTTTGTGCCGCTGTCTATCCCGTCAAGAGCATTTAAAAGATGCTCTTTTTCTATGGGTTTGAAAATAAAGCCCTTTGCGCCGATAGCTTCGGATATTTCGACGGTTTCATTATATGCGAGCGACGAAATGATGATTATGCGCGCATCGGGGGAATCTTTTAATATTCTCTGCGTAGTTTCAAAGCCGTCAATTCCCGGCATAACAATATCCATCGTTACAATATCGGGCTTAAGCTTTTCATATTGTTCAACGGCTGACTCGCCGTCACTGCAATGGCCAATTACAGAATAATCAGTATTCTCAAGCATTAGCTTTATTTCTTCATATATAAATATGGAGTCGTCCACCACAAGAACACTTCTATTCATTTTTCAGCCTCCATCTGTTACTTTATATAAGTATATCAAGTAACAAGAAAATATTCAATTCTATTTTATACGCGCGGCAGCTTATTCAAGCAGCTTAATACATATTCATCGGTAGGGCAAATATCATGCATACTGCCATTGTTATATGATTCATAAGCGGATAGATCAAAATAGCCTGTCCCCGTAAGCCCAAACAGTATCGTCTCCTCCCTGTTTTCTTGCTTACATCTTTCGGCCTCCTCAATAGCGGCCCATATCGCGTGGCTCGATTCAGGCGCGGGCAGGATGGTTTCACATTTTGAAAAAAGTTTCGCCGCCTTGAACACGCTTAACTGATCCACCGCTTTTGCCTCTATCATTCCATTATCATATAATTGAGATACTATAGGCGACATACCATGGTATCTCAAGCCCCCTGCGTGATTAGGCGATGGCATAAAGCCGCTGCCCAGCGTATACATTTTCGCTATGGGAGTTATATGTCCAACATCGCAATAATCATATTGATAAACTCCTCGCGTCAAAGTTGGACACGACTTTGGCTCCACGGCTACAAAGCGCGCGTTTTTCTTACCAAGCAGCTTATCGCGCATAAACGGCGCAATAATACCACCCAAATTCGATCCTCCGCCCGCGCAGCCAATTACAACGTCCGGATACTCCCCTATCATTGCCATTGCTGCCTCCGCTTCGAGGCCAATTATTGATTGATGCAAAATAACCTGGTTGAGCACTGAGCCAAGCACATATTTACAGTTTGGCGTGTTCACCGCCGCTTCAACCGCTTCTGATATGGCGCAGCCCAGGCTGCCGCCGCAGTCCGGCTGTTTAGCGAGTATTTCTCTGCCCGCACGAGTTGTTGAGCTGGGGCTTTTAATAACCTTTGCGCCAAAATTTTCAATTATTGCCTTCCTGTATGGTTTTTGCTCACAAGATGTCTTTACCATATAAACTATGAGCGGTATATCAAAATACGCGCAGGCCTCCGAAAGCGCTGTTCCCCATTGACCCGCGCCGGTTTCGGTTGTCAAAGCCGATATGCCCTGCTGCTTTGCATAGTATGCCTGCGCTATAGCTGAATTGAGTTTATGGCTTCCGGAGGTATTATTACCTTCAAACTTATAGTAAATTCTGGCGGGAGTGCCAATGACCCTTTCAAGATTATACGCCCGCATAAGCGGAGCTGGCCGATATATACGGTACATATCAATTATTGGCTCAGGTATATCAAACTCGGGCGTAGTATTGTCAAGCTCCTGCTTCACAAGCTCATCACAGAAAACTTTTTTCAGCGAACCGTGCGTTATGGGGGTTAGATTTTGCGGATCGAGCATAGGCGGTATATCCTTCATATACGCGCGAAGATTAAGCCATGCTTTGGGTATCATAGATTCTTCCATGTTGATTCTGTGCGGAATTTTGCTGTTCATATAAACCTCCTATAATAATAAAAGGCTCTGTCCCAATGTTGGGACAAAGCCTAAAGCTTTGCGATGCCACCCGACTTAGCAGAATAAACTGCTCACTCAAATTAGCCTGCTATCACAGACCATTCCCTTTAACGGCGGGACCCCCGTCAGCCACTACTAAGTTAAAAGAACTTTTCGTCTGCCCTCATAAGTCCATTCGGCAATTATTAACGCTGCCGGTTTCCACCACCCCGGCTCTCTGTGAGCTACATTAACTGCTTACTACTCTTAATCAACGGTTTGAATTTTGTACATTATATGTTCCGCCAGTTCATTTTGTCAACACTTTATCAAACAAGCATTTGTAAAATTAGTCATTTATTAAATAATTATTTATTGTTTTATCTTGCATCTTAAGCTAAACTTAAGAAATTAGACAGTGGGGGTAATACTTTGGAGCAAAACGCCTTAATTGAGCTGCGCGGGGTAACAAAGACTTATAAAGTCGGCAGCGTGGAAATACGCGCTTTGCGCGGTGTTGATCTAAAGATTTATAAAGGTGAATTCTGCTGCATAGTTGGCCGAAGCGGCTCCGGAAAATCCACCTTACTCAACGTGCTTGCCGGACTTGAGCATGTTACATCCGGTGAGATCATCATGGTAGGCAAACGGCTTGATAAAATGACTCAAAGCGAGCTTATTTTATTCAGGCAAAAGCATATAGGCTTTATTTTTCAATCGTTTAACCTAATGCCATACTATACCGCGCTTGAAAACGTGGCGCTGCCGCTTTCCTTTAGAGGCATGCCTTCTTATAAGCGCAAGGAATTGGCCAGACGCATGCTCGCCACCATGGGGCTTGAAACACATCTAAAGCACAAGCCTTCACAAATGAGCGGCGGCCAACAGCAACGAGTTGGCATAGCGCGCGCACTTGTTGCCGATCCTCAAATCATCTTCGCCGATGAACCCACCGGCAACCTTGATTCAACAACATCAGTAGATGTTATGGATACCATCTCCGAGGTTATTCACTCGCAACAACGCACGTTCGTCATGGTTACTCACGATCCTAATATGGCCAAGTATGCGGACAAAGTTATCCATATATTAGACGGCAGAGTGGTTGAAATAGAAGACAGAACTCAAAAAAACGAACTCGATAAAACAGGGGGAATTTCAAATGAAACCAAGTAAACTGATAATTACTGTTATGGTGCTTATGCTCTTATTCGCGTACGTTCCCACAGCTTACGCGGCAAGCAATGTTACTGTTGATGCGCTGTATCCGGGCGATGGCTGCTTTACCGGAAGCTCCGGCATGGTTTACATGAATTTCGTCGTTATCAATAATACCGGCAGTACGATAAACATGATGGCGCCTATATGCTCTGATTCCGCCGGTATAATTAAGGAAGCCTCACTATACTATACCGATACTCATACCGAAGGAATGATACCATCTGACGGTCTTGAGCATTTTATTACCGTTGAAGTGAATTACGAAAGTGCATTCACTGGAACTCTTTACACAAAAATGAAGTTTAACTTTGCAAACCTTGAGTCTATAGAGCTTAGCAATGTTAAGCTATTCGTGCCGTCGCCATGGTCTGCTGACCCTAACGCGACTGCTTCCGACCAAGAAAATTCAAACAAATCCCCGTATATTAGGCTTTCCTCAAAGGATAGCACTGGCACCCTGGTTAAAACTCCCTGCGGCAATTACGGCGACCCTGTGAAGGTTCGCATTCCTCTTCTTTGTGAGCGCGCACGGGTAAGTCAGCTTAGAATAACTCCTGTGCTCTCATCTGACGTGTCGGCATTTCCGTTCGATATAAATGAGCTTGACTATACGCTCACCTATTCCGGCGACGTTGCCGTTGGCAGGATAATCGAATTTGATTATGATTTCACGCTCAGCAAAACCGTTACCTCAGGTGTAAAAAAGGTTGATTTCAATGTTTCATATTATAATCAATACAATGGCTTTGAATCAACCACAATAAGCATATATGTCAACGTCATAAAGGGCGCGGCCACAAATCCCAATTCTCCCACAAACGCTTCAGCGCCCAAGGTAATAATAGACAGCTATTCTATTTCGCCGGACAAAATATACGCAGGCGAGACCTTCACAATATCGCTCGTGCTCCGCAATACTTCCTCGGTACAAAATGTTTCAAACCTACAGGTTGTTCTAAGCGAAGCCAACGGCAAACTGCTTCCCGCCGATAACGGGTCAAATACTTTCTTTATCGAAAAAATCGGCAAGGGCGATACGGTTTCGCAGGAGATTTCGCTTCAATCAGCGCCAGATCTCGAGTCCAAATCCTATACCCTAAATCTTGACCTTTCATACGATGGCGCTGAAAACGCAGGATATACCGGCACTGCTTCAATAGCCATACCTATTCAGCAAAAAATCAGATTAAAATTTGATCAACCCAGCATAAACGACACGCCATTTGTGGAGCAGCCGATTGGCGTCTATCTTTCAATGTATAATCTTGGCAAATCAACTGTTTATAATTGTATGGTAGACGTCGAAGGCGATGGCCTCGCTATGGAAGAAACATATTTTGGCGGCAATATTACCTCCGGCAACACAATGCGAGCTGATTTTAACATAATTCCGTCAGTAGCTGGCCAAATTGATGGCACAATACTCGTAACATACGAAAATGCTTACGGAGAGCAATCCACCGAGCGCATGCCCATCACGCTGTTTGTTGAAGATGTTGAGCCCATGCCCGAGATGCCGGAAATAGAAGACCCCACCATACAGGACGACTCTGCGGGCAGTGCGTCTTCCGGTTTACTATGGTGGATAATCGGAGGCGTTGTACTCGTGGCAGGCATTGTTGTTTTAGTTATAGTATTAAAAAATAAGCGCAAGAAGGAGCTTGAGGCGCTATGAAGCCTTTAGACGTGCTCACAACCGCCTTTATGAATTTATGGAGGCGCAAGCTAAGAGCATTTTTAACCGTTCTTGGCATGGTAATTGGCACGAGCTCCATCGTGGTAATGATCTCATTGGGACTCGGCATACAGGAGGCTACGCTTGAGGCTTTTGCCGGCACAGGTAGTCTTACTACGATTACAGTCAATTCGTGGAACTATGTTGAAAACGAGAGCGGGCATGGCGGCACTTCAACGGAGAAACTGCTCAATAAAAAAACCGTTGAGGCTTTTAAAAAAATTAAAGGCGTAACCGCCGTTATGCCTATTCAAAGCCTTTACGGAATAGTTAAATCGGGAAAGTATGTTACTGACGTATCAATACTCGCTGTTGACACGGAATCCGCCAAACTCTTTGGTGTCGATCTTTCCGACGGCCGTTATCCTCAAGGCAAAAGCGGCAAAAAAATTGAAATGGTTTTTTCCGCTTATATGTTCGACAGTTTTTATAACCCTCAAAACTACAAGCAGGCATACGACAGAAATGGCAACCCGCTTGTCACGGCTGACGATAAATTTCAGCTCACTTTCGATTATTCAAACATATACGGCAACGGCAGCAATATGGCAGACGCCGACGGCACAACTGTTGCCAAGGGCAAGTATTATGATGTAGAGTCCGTTGGTACCATGAGCGAAAGCAGTAATGAATTTTCTTGGTATTGCCTTATGGACGCAAGTTCAATACAGAAGCTTGCAAAGGAGAACTCAAATTTCATTTCTATGGATACCAAAAAATACGAAAGAATAATGGTCAAATGTGACAGTATTGAAGACGTTAAAGCTGTAAAGGAATATATAGCAGGCCAAGGCTATGGCACTTATAGCCTTCAGGACGCCGTTGAAATGGCCGAAAAGCAAACCGAACAAATACGATACCTATTAGGCGCTATAGGCGGCGTTTCGCTGTTGGTTGCGGCTATAGGCATAATGAACACAATGATGATGAGCATATATGAGCGCACCAAGGAAATAGGTATAATAAAGGTGCTGGGCTGCAAAATGTCAAACATTGCAACGCTTTTCTTGGCTGAGGCTGCATACATAGGCTTGTTTGGAGGTGCGCTTGGCCTGGCGATAAGCTATGGATTATCAATATTGCTGAACAATTTCCTTGTTGACTCAGGAATGAGAAGTGTGATACCCGCTTATTTATCTATAGGCGCATTGGTATTTTCGGTGTTTGTAGCCTTGATTTCAGGTCTCTACCCCGCCATTCGCGCGATGCGATTGAGTCCGCTTTCAGCTATAAGAAACGAATAAACATAAAGAGGCGACAGCATTTGCACTGTCACCTCTTTTTAGTTTGTCTTATTGTGCCTTGGGAGCGCCGACGGGGCAGTTGCCTTCACATGCGCCGCAATCTATGCACTTTTCAGCATCGATTACATACTTGCCGTCGCCTTCGGAAATCGCGCCGACGGGGCAACCGTCCGCACATGCGCCGCAGCAGATGCACTCAGAAGAAATTACGTATGCCATTTGTGGATACCTCCATATTTATTCTTTGTCTATTCTAACACGAAATAGCTAAAATGCAATAGCTATTTAGCGCCGTCTTTGCTATATCAGCGCAACGGCTTCAAACACATTACGTATTCTCACAAGCTTCGCGCCTTCGATTTTTCCTATTCTGCTGTCCGCAGGCACGATTATCTGCGAATACCCCAACCTGACGCATTCTGATACGCGCTTTTCAATGCGGCTCACACTGCGTATTTCACCTGTAAGAGCTATTTCGCCTATCATAGCCGTATCGGCGGGAAGCGCTTTTTCATTAAGTGCGGACGCTATACAAAGCGCCACCGCCAGGTCGCACGCCCGCTCATCTAGCTTTATTCCCCCCACAACATTTGTGTAAACGTCTTTATCAAAAAATCTCATTCCGGTCTTTTTTTCAAGCACGGCAAGCAGCAGCATTAAACGGTTATTATCCAATCCTGCCGCCATCCTCTTAGGATTATTAAACGGCGACTTTGCAAGCAAGGCCTGTATTTCAACAAGAATGGGTCTTGTACCCTCCATCGCACAGGTTACCGCGCAGCCCGGAGCTCCTGTGCGCGTGAGAAACAATTCCGATGGGTCGCTCACCTGCTTCATTCCAATATCGCACATTTCAAATACGCCTATTTCGTTTGTTGATCCATAGCGGTTTTTAACCGCGCGCAAAATCCTGAACGAATCATTTCTCTCGCCTTCAAAATACAGCACCGTATCCACCATGTGCTCGAGTACTCTCGGGCCAGCCAGCGCTCCTTCTTTTGTAACATGGCCCACAATAAACACGCATGCTCCCGAGCTTTTTGCAAGCCTTGTGAGTATAGCGGTGGCCTCTCTAATTTGGCTCACGCTGCCCGGAGCGCTCTGCACTTCCGGCGCATACACGGTTTGTATAGAGTCGATAATCAAATATTGGGGCTGTAACCTGTCAAACTCGGCTTCTATTTGGCCAAGATCAGTTTCAGCCAACAAATAAACGTCTCCGTCTACATCAAGTCTTTCAGCTCTGAGCTTTATCTGCGATGTAGATTCCTCTCCCGTTACATATAGTACGCGGCCGCGCTGAGCGATGTTTGACGCCGCCTGTAATAGCAATGTCGATTTTCCTATTCCCGGATCACCACCGAGTAATATTGCGCTTCCGGCAACTATGCCGCCCCCAAGCACTCTATCAAGCTCCTCCATGCCTGTTGAAACCCTCAAGGTGCTGTTGACTGCAACGCTTGAAAGCAGAACAGCGCGAGCCGTTCCTTGATTAGTAACAGGCTTTGACGCTTGCTCCACGAGTGTGTTCCAGCTGCCGCATGAAGGGCATTTGCCAAGCCATTTAATCGTTGTGTATCCGCATTCGCCGCATACGAACTCGACCTTTGCCGGTTTTGACATCAATTTGCTCCTATCAATACTTAGGTATTTCTATATACTTAACTATGTCTCTTTCGCCTCTTGCGGTTACGTCCATCCAGAAAATAGTGTCGTCGGATACGCCCATAAACTGAGCGGCTTCTCTATCCGGAGTGATCCTATACGTCGATTTTTCATCAAACATATACAAATAGATGATTTGATTTTTTGAATATGCAATAAATCTCTCTGACAAGCCGAAATCCACAATCCCTTTATCAATAAGCGTAGGCGGATTGTCGCCCACAGCATAATAAAGCTTGGAATTAAGCCCGTAATGGGAATCTGTCCACGCCGTATACGCGCCTCTGCGCTGTGGATTATGAACATAGGTATTCACGTTATATGAGCTGATAGTTGATTCGCTCATCTTAATAAAGCTAATACTGCTCGCCGCCGTATCGCCATCACCCGAATAAGTGTCCGCGCTATCCGCCCATAGCAGCGTCCCATTATAAAGCGAAGGCTTGCTTTGCCCATACGATGTGCTGCTGAACATTTGAATAACCGTCGTCTCTAGGGAATTTAGATCGCACACAAACAGCTTATCCATGCGTGTTCCCGTGCGTTCTATCCATGCCACAGTGTCGCCATCAAGCATAGGCTCTGGTTGACCGGTATAAACATGCTTTATCAGCTTTGGAGTATAAGCGCCACTGCCGACTGCACAGACCATAAGATCACCGCCGTCGTCTATATTAGCGTCAAAATACACTATCCATTTATCGTTTATTTTAGGGAACATAAAATGAGCGTTGCTCAATGAAATATCCAGCTTGCTTACAGAGCGTTCTTGCGCATTATATTCAATTAGATCGCACATTGCCACCTTAGCATCAACAAGCTTACCCGCTGTTAAATATATATGTCCGTCATATTTAACAGGATCTCCAAACCATTTATAGCCGGATTCGATAACCACCTCATTTTGATTTTCAAGCGGGTTGAAGCTGCGCATCGGATTAGGTGTCGGCGTTGGTTTAATTGTTGGCGCGGGTGTTGGCGTGGGGGAAAACGGCGCATTATATTCAACGCCTACCAACGGCAGGAGTTTGGGTAGGCCAATAAACACTATTGCGCATACTACTGCTGCAACTCCCAGTATTGTGCCCAGCATTGCCAATATCGGGCCCCAATTACTAGCCATTAGATTGTGACGCCTGCGATATTTTCTTCTTCCCCTTCTCCGTTTCACTTCATGCTACCTCTATTTATCCTCAAGTTTTGCATACAATACAGCTTGTGGAAAACCAAAAAGTGCGCTTGGCACATAACCCTTGACACGAGTGGTACTCACGCTATAAAAACTATTTGAGTACAATGGAAGCTCCGGCAAATACTCATTGAATTGTTTCACAAATTCAAACCATTTTTGCTTATATGCCACCTTATCCTCAGAGCTTATGCCATTGACCATTTCCATTGACAATCTATTTAGCCTTTCATCATTTGCATAGCTCAAATTATAGCCCATGCTTCTAAGCTGTGGATCCAATGTAAATGTATATGAATAATCATAAGCGGCGCTATAATCGGTTGCAAGGCTGTACATACAATATTTTTTCGCATCCGCTCCCACTTTTTCATCTCTGTATAAATAGCTAAGCAATTCATCAAGCGTAGTTTTTTCCCGCACTAGCAACATGCCTGCTTGCTGAGTTTGAGGCGCGTTTGCAAGAAGCTCTTCTATCAAATCCGCCGCTGCGTTATTTTCAGTTGAGCACCAGTCAATTATAAGCGGCATCAATATTCTTCCGTCGCCAAGCGTAATGCAGCGCGCATTGCTTTCAGACTCGCCAACAATCTTATATCTTATTCCAGATTCATATTCATTTCCTGACTCATTGTATACCCAGCCATCGTCGATCAATAATTGCATGGCTTTATCAGCGTTGTACTTATATTGATTCAGTTCCGCATATACCCTGTCCTTCATCTCCTGATACATCCACATTGCTCCGCTATATGGCCCGTTTATTACCATGCTGCCTCGGAAATTATTTGCAAGCTCATCTCTATTTAAAAGAAATGCGATTGCATGCCGCACCGACGCATACTGAGTCGGCCCAATATCGCACTGGAAAAGCAGCTTGCTATATCCGTTTCTCGGGTATGAATACATGCTTTCTTCTTTTAAATATGAGCTGGCCGCGGCTAACTGTGCACTTGGCAGCGGATCTATCAAATCAATCTCCCCTTTTGCCAGCAAAGATATGCAGTCGTCCGTCACACATTTAAACTCAATGGATTCTATAGTTGGCTTTACGCCATCATAATTGCCCAGATAGTATTCATTTTTAACTAGCACAGCCGTATATGTGCTGCTGTCAAAGCTTTTAAGCGTATAC
>CAZUUR010000030.1:0-12313 GCA_964622815.1 uncultured Oscillospiraceae bacterium
TCAAGCTTGTTGAGGTGTTTACGGTGCTTGATAATATCATATTGGGCGTTGAGCCCAATAAACTCGGATTTCTTCAAAAAAAGGAAGCTCGTGACCGCGTTGTTGAGCTGAGCGAAAAGTATGGTTTAAGGGTTGATCCCGATGCGCTTATTGAGGATATTTCCGTTGGCATGCAGCAGCGCGTTGAAATATTAAAAATGCTGTATCGAAACAATGATATACTTATTTTTGACGAGCCGACAGCCGTGTTAACTCCGCAAGAAATTGATGAGCTTATGCAAATAATGCGCAATTTTACAAAAGAAGGCAAATCCATTCTGTTTATTACTCATAAGCTAAATGAAATTATGGCTGTTGCGGACAGATGCACAGTGCTTAGAAAGGGCAAGTGCATAGGCACTGTGGATATTGCCGATACCACAAAAGAAGAGCTTTCCCGCATGATGGTGGGTCGTGATGTTGAGTTTGAGGTTCATAAGCAGCTTGCTGCACCTAAAGACGTGGTGCTCAACATAAAAAATGTTACCGTTGCGTCGAAGGTACACAAGAATAATGCCGTTAAAAATGTATCCTTCAATGTTCGCGCAGGTGAAATAGTTTGCCTTGCGGGCATTGAGGGCAACGGACAAACGGAATTTGTGTATGGCCTTACGGGTCTTGAAAAGCTGGTGGACGGTCGTATCGAGCTTTGCGGGCACGACCTTTCCAAGTCCAGCATAAGAGATCGCTCTAAGCTAGGCATGAGTCATATACCTGAGGATAGGCATAAGTACGGACTTATTCTTGATTACACATTGGAAGAGAATCTCGTATTACAGCGCTACTGGCAGACCGAATTTCAAAAGAACGGCGTTATCAAAAAAAATAATGTCCGCAATTATGCATTAAAGCTTATTGAGCAATACGATATAAGAAGCGGCCAAGGCCCGATAACAACCGCTCGCAGCATGTCCGGAGGCAATCAGCAAAAGGCTATTATAGCTCGTGAGATTGATAAAGACCCTGAGCTGCTGGTAGCTGTGCAGCCCACTCGCGGGCTTGATGTGGGAGCTATAGAATACATTCATAAGCAGCTCGTGGCTCAGCGTGACGCCGGACGCGCTGTGCTCCTCGTTTCGCTAGAGCTTGATGAGGTAATGAACGTGAGCGATAGAATACTCGTAATATACGAGGGTGAGATCGTTGGAGAGTTCGACCCAAAGAACACTACTGTTGAGGAGCTTGGTCTTTATATGGCCGGTGCAAAGCGTCAGAATTTAAAAGAAAGCGAGGCGATCTAAATGAACAAGCCCATTAAGCTTAATTTAAAGAGTCCCGGCATGACGTCGCTGTGCGCTTCACTTATTTCAATAGCGGCTGGATTGTTGTTGGGCTTGGTATTGCTGCTAATATTTAATCCAAGCTTTGCGCTTTACGGCTTTGGCAAAATATTGACCACGGGCCTTACCTCATCAGAAAAATTTGCAAAGGTATCCTATCAGGCTGCGCCGCTTATATTCACTGGCTTGGCGGTCGGGTTTGCGTTTAAAACCGGCCTCTTCAACATAGGCGCAACCGGACAGTACACAGTTGGCGCATTTTTCTCGCTCTATTGCGGTATAGTGCTTCAGCTTCCGTGGTATTTGTGCTTGATAGCTGCCATGATAGGCGGTGCTATATGGGGCGCAATTCCCGGTATTTGCAAAGCGTTCTTCAATGTTAACGAAGTTATAACGGCAATAATGTTCAACTGGATAGGCCTGTTTGCTGTGAATCTAGCTATAAATAATATCCCCGTTATGCTTGCAAATTATTGGGGAGCTTCCAATAAGGAGCGCACGGTAAACCTTGGAATAGCAAATCCTTCGGCAATGATACCAAAGGGCGGTTTAGATGAGCTTCTCAGTTCAAATTATATGAATATCAGTATATTCATCGCAATAATTGTTGCGGTAATAATATGGTTTGTATTGAATAAAACCACATTCGGATATGAACTAAAGGCTTGCGGTCATAATCGCAACGCAAGCATCTATGCCGGCATAAACGCCAAACGCAACATAGTGCTATCAATGATTATTTCTGGTGCGCTTGCCGGTATCGGCGGCGGCATATACTATCTCTCCGGAACAGCTGAATATACACTTGTTAAATCTCTTCTTGCCATGGGCTTCAATGGCATTCCTGTTGCGTTGCTCGCATCATCAAACCCAATAGGTACGATATTGAGCGCATTGTTTATATCGTATATTCAAGTTGGCGGCGATGCGATGCAGCCTGAGTTTGCAAAAGAAATGATAGATATAATTATTGCAGCAATAATCTATCTTTCCGCATTCTCTTTGCTAATGCGTGAATTGATGGTTCGAGGCATAACTAGGAACAAAGATAAGAAGGCCATGCTTAACAAGGAGGCGAAAACTAAATGAAGATACTTGCTGATGTTTTAAGCGCAACTATTCTTTTTGCAATACCGTTGCTGCTCGTAGCGCTTGGCGGTATGTTTTCAGAGCGCAGCGGAGTAATCAATATAGCGCTTGAAGGCATAATGGTAATAGGCGCGCTTGTAAGCTTATTGTTTTTACGCGCCATGGACAGCATCGGAATGGGGCAGAACGCCCCACAGCTTGCAATGCTGCTTGCTATAGTCGTTGCAGCACTTGCGGGAGCTATATTATCACTTTTGCTTGCATTTGCTTCAATAAATCTAAAAGCGGATCAAACCATCGGCGGCACTGCGCTTAACATGCTGGCACCCGCTTTCGCTATAGTTCTTACTTGGGCAATACAGGGTCAAGGCCAAACCACGATACTTATTCCCACTTGGACGAGAATAACGCAGACCTCTATGGGTATAGCCACTAATTCCGACTCATTTTTCCAAAACCTTATATTCAAAAATTTCTATATCACAACACCTATTGCCATACTCCTGTTGGTCGTGGCGATCGTTGTGCTATATAAAACCCGCTTTGGGCTCAGGCTGCGTGCTTGCGGTGAGCACCCTCAAGCCGCGGACTCTGTTGGCATTAACGTTTACCGCATGCGTTATAGCGGTGTAATAATATCCGGTATACTCGGCGGCATAGGGGGCCTTGCGTACACATTGGCGGCGGGTTCAGGGTTTCAAGCGTCGGTTGCCGGTTATGGCTTCCTTGCGTTGGCTGTTATGATATTCGGCAACTGGAAGCCGCTCAATATACTTGGCGCTTCGCTGTTCTTCGCATTCTTTAAGATATTGGGCTCATATAGCGCGAGTATTCCATTCCTTCCAAGCTTTGAGAAAGTGGCGTCGCGCGAATACATCTATCTAATGCTGCCCTATATTGTAACAATGATAATTCTCGTTTTAACATCAAAGAAGTCAAGAGCTCCCAAGGCGGAAGGTATTCCTTACGATAAAGGCGCTAGATAAGCTTAAATAAAGCCGTCTATATAGGCGGCTTTATATTTAGGAGATAAATATTATGGCAAAGCTATATTTTCGTTACGGTGCAATGGGTTCAAGTAAATCGGCAAATGCGCTCATGGTAAAGTTTAATTATGGTGAACGCGGACAAAATGCCTTATTGGTAAAACCTTCAGTAGATGATCGCGACGGCGCACGCATGATTAAGTCGCGCTGCGGCTTGGAATCCGAATGCATTCTTTTTAATGAAATGGATTTGGATAAAATTAAGTCGCATGAATATGATTGTTTACTCATAGATGAAGCTCAATTTCTGAGCAAAGAAGATGTTGAGCTACTTGTATGCCTCGTTGACGATTATAACGTTCCTGTTATTTGTTATGGGCTGAGAGCGGATTTTCAGGGCAACCTCTTCCCCGGCAGTCAATGGCTTCTCGCATGGGCGGATACTATTGAGGAAGTAAAAACAATTTGTTGGTGCGGGCATAAAGCTACATGCAACGGCAGACTTGATGGCAATGGCAGCATAACTAAGGTTGGTGAGCAAGTGCTTCTCGGCGCGAACGATAAATATGTTGGGTTGTGCCGCAAACATTGGCGCAATGGCGATATAGGCCCCAATAAGGAGCAATAATGCGATTTTATGTAGCAAGCGGATTGGTAAATCGAGAACGCGTAAGCGAAGTGATAACAAAGCTTATTGCTAAAGGTCATAGCATAACATACGATTGGACAAAGCACGGTGATATTCGCCGTGAAGGACATCTAAGGCTAAGCGAGGTTGCATCTAATGAGGTTTTAGGCGTATGTTCAGCGGAGGTTGTGCTAATATTGTTGCCAGGCGGCAAGGGCACGCATACGGAACTTGGCCTCTCCCTTGCCACCTCGCAAAATAAAAAGATAATTATTTGGTCTGAATCCGGACGCGAGTTTTCCGCATGGGAAGAAACTTGCGCATTTTATCATCACCCGTCAATAACGCAGCTTTCATGCGCCTATTCGGATTTGGATACCGAGATTGAAAAAATACTAAGCTAAGGGTCGCCGCTTATTTGTTATTTTCCGCCAAACAGGTTTTTGAAAAAATCCCCAACCTTTTCAAAGAACGATGTAACGGTTTGGGTTATCTGCGTTACCGTCTGCTGTACCTTATTAGCTGTTGTCATAGTCTCGGTCAGAGATACTATTTTATCCTTTAATTGATTCACATCAAGCTTTTCAAGACTTCTGCAAAGCTTAAGCACCTGATCAATTTGGCCATCGGTAAGGGTATAGCCATAGTTGGTGGCAATATTGCGTATTTCATTCTTCACTTCGGCGTCCGTCATATTTTGGGTTTGGTCAAGTATGTTTTTTAGCTCACCAATAAGCTTTGCGGCCTCATCAGTGCCTATAAATTCGGCAAGCTGCCCGGTGGTTATCAATTCCTCAACGCCAACCGTTTTGGCTAAATCTGAAAGCTCCTGACCGGTCATTGATTCGTATGCCCTGTATGCACCCGTGAGCGCCGCGGTTCCCGATACGGGGAATGGCGCACTTACCATTACCTTCGCATCCCTTATTCCGGCTGTTGTTAGTGCATTGGCATACATATCGGCTGAGCACCAGTTTATGTTGTTTGTCTCAATTTGAAGACCTGCTCCGGCTTCAAGCGCCGTAATATATATGCAGGAAAGAGCCACATGCCCTATCTTGCCTTCGGGCACTAAGCCTTCAAGATATTTACGCTCATCTGCGTTGGTTACGATTATTTCTTGAACTGTGCCCGGCTCAATTCCAAAATAAGCGTATATCACGCTTCTTTGCTCGGCTGTAAGGTCAGCCCCCATTGTAACTCGTTTTTCACCCGCGTCAACAGCTAATGCGCTTGTTGCGCATGCAAATACACACATAATAAATGTTAAGCATAATGCTGTTATTTTCTTCATTTCAGCCTCCATATAAACTCCTATTTAGGTATTGATTATACCACCGCAAGAATAAAAAGTATTTAACGCGGTGTGAATAATTGCTTATTTGCCCAACTAAGTATTACGTTATTTATTACCATATAGCTGTTGTATTATTCATCAACCAGCATTATAATGTCGCGTTTTTAATGCTGATAAATCATAGCTGCTCTAAATAACAGCCTGCGCAATGTGCGCAGGCTGTAAGATTAGTATGCTTTTGCAAAATACATCATTGTTTTCGCTTTTTTCCCGCAATGCACGCATGTATCGCCAAGCTCATCTTCATGATGCTTATCAAAAGGCATGCATCGTGTTGTAGCGCCGGTCTTTGCTTTTATTTCGGCCTCACACTCGGGGTCGCCGCACCACATGGCTCTTACGAAGCCTGTCTGTACGCCTTGAGCGAACTGCTCAAAATTGAGTGCGTTTGTGGTCTTTTCCTCGCGATAATTGAGCGCCTTTTCGTATAGGCAATTGTGTACGTCGTCGAGCATTGCTTTAAGCGAATCGGCCAGACCGTCTATGCTGATAAACTCTTTTTCAAGCTTGTCGCGGCGAACGGCTACGACTTGGTTTTTCTCTATATCCTTAGGCCCTATTTCTATTCTTATAGGTACGCCCTTCATTTCCCATTGATTAAACTTCCAACCCGCGCTTTGGTCGCTATCGTCAAGCTCAACGCGAATATCTGCGCGCTTTAACGTACTGAACAATTCGCGCGCCTTATCAAGCACGCCTTCCTTATGCATCGCAATAGGCAGTATTACCACCTGTATCGGTGCTACGCGAGGCGGGAATACAAGCCCGCGATCATCTCCGTGCACCATGATAAGCCCGCCTATCATTCGTGTGCTCACGCCCCATGAGCTTGTGAAGCAATATTCAAGCTTACCTTCCTTGCTTAAATAGGTAATATCGTAGCCCTTTGCGAAGTTATCGCCAAGGTTATGCGAAGTGCCCATCTGCAAAGCCTTACCGTCCTGCATTATGGCTTCCATTGTGTATGTGGCATAAGCTCCGGCAAACTTTTCTTTTTCGCTCTTGCGGCCTGTGATCACAGGAATAGCTAGCACGTTTTCAGCAAATTCTCTATAGACCTCAAGCATCTTCATGGTTTCTTCCTGCGCTTCTTCAAATGTTGCGTGCGCGGTATGGCCTTCCTGCCATAAGAACTCGGAGGTTCTAAGGAACGGACGCGTGCTCTTTTCCCAGCGTACAACGTTGCACCACTGATTCATCAGCACCGGCAGATCGCGATAGGATTGAATCCATCGCGAGTACATTGTGCCTATTATTGTTTCGCTGGTGGGACGGATAGCGAGTCTTTCAGTAAGCTGCTCGTTGCCTCCCTGCGTTACCCAAGCGACCTCGGGCGCAAAGCCCTCGACGTGCTCCGCTTCCTTTAGTAGCAGGCTTTCAGGTATAAACAGAGGGAAATATGCGTTCTTATGCCCCGTCTCTTTAAATCTTCTGTCCAACTGCGCCTGTATCAATTCCCATACAGCATAACCGTAGGGCTTAATTACCATGCAGCCTTTAACGTCCGAATAATCGACCATATCCGTCTTCATGATAACGTCAGTATACCACTGAGGGAAATCCTCTTTCCTTGAAGCGATATGCTGCACGAATTCTTCGTTTTTCTTCATTTTATCCTCCCGCTATTGCATTAGTTACGCAATAGCTCATTTAATAATGTATTTAAATCATCATCTGATCTAAGCTCTGTTTCAGCAGGCACGGTTTTCTCCACTTCATCTACCGTCCAAACCTTTTCATCATCGTTGACCGGAGGCACAACGCTTGAAGGGCTATCGCCCACATGCGCTGTTACCACCTCCTCAACAGTTATGGGGTCAGAGATGGGCTGAACTTTATTTTCAACTGTTTGCTCAGCTCCGGTTAGAGCACCTTCCTCGTTTTCTCCGTAGCTTATGTTCATAGTTTCGTATGTTTCGTGCTCTGAGGCTTGAGGTTGATTGTCATGTTTAGCAAGCATATCAAAATCCAAGTCGGAATACATGTTGAGAATTTCAAGCTCACCATTGATTTTATTGCTTTTTTCACAGCAAACGCGTAATTGATCGGCTTGTGTCGCGGCTTCGTTTGCGATTTCATTAAGCCTGTCGCTTAATTCCTTTGCAGCTGCTTTGTAAGATGCAACACTTGTTTGCAGCATACAAGTAAAGTCCGATTTAAGCTTATTGGCGTCGGAGTTTGTTTGTTTTGCAATCTCATTTGCCGCGCTAATGCGCTCTTGTGCTGCCTTATTAGATGAATTTGTTAATGCTTGAGCTTCTTCGCGCGCGGTTGCAATTATTTTTTCGGCTTCCTCGTTTGTGCGCGACATAAGCTGAGCGCACTCGCACTTTGCGTTCTCAAGTGCAGTCCGAGCCTCAAGCTTCATGGCCTCACATTTAATTTTCGCGTCTTCAATAAGCTCGTCACGCTTGCACATGGCGTCGCTTATGGTTTTGCTTGCCGAATCCTGCGCGTTTGTAAGCGCGCTTATTATAGCTTCTTCCTTGCCTTGGAATCTAACTAGCTTTTCCGTCAGTTCATTCGCGCGGTTGCGTAGCAGCTGTATTTCCTGTTCCTGCTGCTTGAGCGTTTCCTCCATGCTTTTTTTCTTACTGCCAAACATTATGCCAATCCTCCTGCTGAAATTAGAGTGTTTCCTGCTTGCCTGAACTCGCAGGCAAAGTATATCCCAAATGCGCATATCCGGCCGGTAAAACAATTCTGCCACGCGGAGTTCGCGCAATAAAGCCCAACTGCAATAAATATGGTTCGTATACATCCTCTATGGTGGAGGCATCTTCGCCTGTTGCGGCGGCTAAGGTGTCAAGACCAACCGGTCTGCCGCTGAAACGATCTATCATAGTGTGAAGCATGCGCCTATCAACCGAATCCAGCCCAGCCTCATCTATAGCAAGCATATTAAGGCCTGCGCACGCTATTTCAAGCTCGATAATTCCGTTGCCCTTGACCTGCGCAAAATCGCGCACTCGCTTTAACAGCCTGTTTACTATTCGAGGCGTTCCGCGCGAACGCGATGCTATTTCTATTGCGGCGTCCGAATCAATGCTTATATTGAGTATATCCGCGCTGCGTTCAATTATTTTTTTTAGATCCTCGGGCGAATATATCTCAAGCTGCTCCTTTATTCCAAATCTATCGCGCAGCGGCGAAGTTAACAGACCCATTCTGGTTGTAGCGCCGACCAATGTAAAGTGCGGCAAATCAAGCCTTATTGAATGCGCCGCCGGTCCCTTGCCGATGATTATGTCGAGCGCAAAATCCTCCATCGCCGGGTAGAGTACTTCCTCAACATTAGGGTTTAACCTATGTATTTCATCTATGAATAATATATCTCCTGGGGCAAGCTGCGTCAATATAGCTGCCAAATCTCCCGCGTGCGATATAGCCGGTCCTGACGTTACCTTTAGGTTGCCGCCCATTTCATTTGCTATAATTGATGCAAGTGTGGTTTTTCCGAGGCCTGGAGGTCCATAGAGCAATGCGTGGTCAAGCTGCTCGCCGCGCAGCTTTGCCGCTTGGATATATATTCGCATGTGCTCCTTAACGCTATGCTGACCAATATATTCATTCAAAAATTTAGGCCTTAAGCTATAATCAACCTGCTCATCATCGCTTATCATTGAAGATGATATTAGTCTTTGCTCCATTATGCACCCTTTCTGGCAAGCGAGCGCAATGCGCGTTTGATCATATCTTCTATGCCTTCACATTCTCCAACGGCAGCTACCGCCCTACCCGCGCTAACGCCATCATACCCTAGCGCGACCAACGCAGCTATAGCTTCCGAGCGCATATCGGTTTCGTTTATTGATTCGCCGGAAAGCCCTGTGTTCATCATATCATCTGTGCTCACACGCTCTTTAAGCTCCAAAAGTATTCTTGCCGCTGTCTTTTTGCCTATACCTGATATACTTGATAAAGCGGCGTCGTTTCCGGTAACTATTGCCATCGCCACATCGGTTACGGACAGAGCAGACAATATGGCGAGTGCAAGCTTTGGCCCAACCTTGCTTACACCTATGAGCCGCTTGAACATTTTGCGTTCCTCAAGCGTTTCAAAACCATATAGCGTAATTGAATCCTGCGATAAGTTAAAATGCGTATAGAGCTTTATATGCTCGCCATCATATCTCGATTTCAATGTGGTAGCGCTGCATATAAGCTCATAGCCTACGCCTCCGGCTTCTATAACAAGCCTGTCTGCGTCTATATCACAAATTCTGCCGTTTATGTGTGAAAGCATTTTACCTCTATTTTATCCTAAACTCTTCAAGTGAAGGGCCCATAGTGTTTGCGTGACATATTGCAATGCCGAGCGCGTCAGCCGCGTCATCAGGTTTAGGAATATCGTTTAAGCGAAGCAGCAGCTTTACCATTTGCTGCATTTGCTTTTTATCAGCGTGTCCGTTTGAAGTTATTGCAAGCTTAATTTGCATCGGTGTGTATTCATATAGCGGTATGTTTGCCTGCTGAGCCGCCAACACCGATACGCCCCTGCCCGCTCCCACCTGTATAGCTGTGGTAGCGTTTCTTGCAAAGAACAACTCCTCAAACGCTATGTTATCCGGCTTATATAAAGCTACTAATTGCTTTGTGCCAAGATAAATTCGCTCCAATCGCTCCGGAAAAGCCATTTTATTTGTAGTTTCAACGACTCCGTAATCTATGGGCTTTATTTTTGAGCCTTCTTTTTCTATCACTCCATAGCCCAAAATAGCGTAACCGGGGTCGATGCCCAAAATAATCACTGCATACTCTCCAAAACGATATTAAATAAATTGTAGCACATATCGCAAATATTCACAATAAACAATTAGCGCCTTGCCGACGTGATAAACGGCAAGGCGCATAAGCTTATTTTGCTATTAGTTTTCGGACTTAATAGCTGCCTGAGCTGCCGCAAGTCTCGCTATAGGCACGCGGAACGGTGAGCAGGACACATAATTCAAGCCCACTTTATGGCAGAACTCCACGCTTGAGGGATCACCGCCATGTTCGCCGCAAATACCAAGCTTGATATTGGGGCGGGTCTGCTTGCCAAGCTCACAGGCCATCTTAACAAGCTTGCCAACGCCAACCTGGTCAAGACGAGCGAACGGATCTGACTCGTATATCTTCTTTGCATAATATGAGCCAAGGAATTTGCCCGCATCGTCGCGGCTGAAGCCGAAGGTCATTTGAGTTAGGTCGTTTGTGCCAAAGGAGAAGAACTCGGCTTCCTTGGCAATATCATCAGCGGTCAAGGCGGCTCTTGGTATCTCTATCATAGTACCTACGAGATACTTGAAGGAAACGCCTTTTTCTTTCATGACCTTATCAGCCGTGGTGGTAACCACGTTCTTTACATAAGCAAGCTCTTTAACTTCGCCGACCAACGGAATCATTATTTCCGGCACTACGTCAAGCCCGGTTTCCGCGCGCACATTTATTGCCGCCTCGATAACTGCGCGAGTCTGCATTTCTGCGATTTCTGGATAGCTAACCGCCAAGCGGCAGCCGCGATGACCCATCATGGGATTGAATTCGTGTAGGCTATCAACCGTGTTCCTGAGCTCATCGTAGGTTATGCCCATATCCTTGGCCAAAACACGAATATCCTCTTCTTTCTGCGGAAGGAACTCATGAAGCGGAGGATCGAGGAATCTGATAGTAACAGGCCGCCATTCCATGGCCTTGTAAATGCCTTCAAAGTCGCTACGCTGCATGGGAAGCAGCTTATCAAGCGCTTTACGACGCGCTTCTTCAGTCTTTGCAACTATCATTTCACGAACTGCAGGGATTCTGTCCTCTTCAAAGAACATGTGCTCCGTGCGGCAAAGGCCGATGCCCTCGGCACCGAACTTAACGGCTATCGCGGCGTCGCGCGGAGTGTCCGCATTGGTGCGAACCTTAAGCTTACGCATTGAGTCCGCCCAGCCCATGAATCTGCCGAAATCACCGGTTATGCTAGCTTCAACGGTGGGAACGGCTTCTCCATATATTTTGCCGGTAGAACCGTCTATTGAGATGAAATCGCCCTCGTGATAGGTTTTGCCGGAAAGCGTGAAGCATTTGTGCTCCTCGTCCATCTTTATCTCGCCACAGCCTGATACGCAGCAACGACCCATGCCGCGGGCTACAACTGCCGCGTGAGAGGTCATGCCGCCGCGAACGGTTAATATGCCCTGTGCATGGAACATGCCTTCAATATCTTCGGGGCTAGTCTCAAGCCTTACGAGCACAACCTTTTCACCGCGCTGCGCCCAAGCGGTCGCGTCTTCAGCGGTAAATACCACTTTGCCGCAAGCGGCGCCTGGCGATGCCGGAAGAGCCGTGCCTATGGGCTGTGCGGCCTTGAGCGCCTTGGCGTCGAACTGCGGATGCAATAGCGCGTCAAGCTGCTTGGGTTCAACCATCATAACGGCTTCTTTTTCGTTTATCATGCCCTCGTCAACAAGGTCGCAGGCTATCTTAAGCGCGGCGGCAGCAGTACGCTTGCCATTTCTAGTTTGCAGCATGAAGAGCTTTTTGTTCTCTATGGTGAACTCCATATCCTGCATATCGCGATAATGATTTTCAAGCTTAGCGCATATTTCAACAAACTGCTCGTAGGCTTCGGGCATAACGTTTTTGAGCTGATCTATGGTTTGCGGCGTGCGAACGCCCGCGACAACATCTTCGCCCTGCGCGTTCATAAGGAATTCGCCATAAAGCTTTTTCTCGCCGGTAGCGGGGTTACGAGTGAAAGCAACGCCCGTGCCCGAGGTATCGCCGGTATTGCCAAACACCATCATCTGAACGTTGACGGCGGTGCCCCAAGACGAAGGAATGTCGTTCATTCTGCGATAATAGATTGCGCGCTCGTTATTCCAGCTTCTAAACACGGCCTTTATTGCGCCCATAAGCTGCTCTTTGGGATCGGACGGGAAGTCCACGCCTATTTTGGCCTTAT
>CAZUUR010000031.1:0-7418 GCA_964622815.1 uncultured Oscillospiraceae bacterium
CTATCGTAAACGCCAGCTCCGGGTCGTCGTTTTTGACGAATATCACCTGCGCACCAGTTTTTTGATGCTCAAAAAAATATGTCTGGGCATTGACCTCTGCCAGCTCGCCTATTTGCTTTACTTCAAACCCCTCGATCACTTTGCCAAGCTCCAGCACCGTCTGTTGAGACGTCGCTGTCTGTTGTGGCGTCGCTGTCTATTGAGACGCTGCCTCCTGTTGGGGTGCCGTGTCAACAGGTGTCGATACTTGAGAGCTTACGCATCCGCTCAGCGTGCCAGCTAGCAGCACTGCGCACACCAGTGCGCAAATAAATCTCTTTATTGTCATAGCTATCCCTTCCTCTGTATCATTCTGATGCAATTTATGGATAAATATTATTATATACGGTAATACATCTTTACATAAACTGCAACAACAAATTAAGCACATGAGCCAGCGTTATTGCCGAAGGATTATGCTTTTTGCATCGTCTGTGGAGCGTGATCATTCATAATTTCCGCGGGGCAGACCCCCATAAGTGTCACCGCGCCGTGACATGTTCTGCCGAATCCCATACAGTACCAGTACATCGCGGCAGGTGCGCTATGTGTATTGGATACCGAAAAATCAAGCCGTCACCCGGCCTCGTGCGGCGTATCGCCAATAATGTCAAGCAGGTATCGCTCCGATCTGAGAAGGCGTACAAGAAAGAAATTAAAACACATTGCACTTCACAGTTTATTTATTATCATCGTACCATCTCTGCATCTAAATTGACCCATAATGCCACGCAAAAAGCCCCGATATTGTTGGGGCTTTTTGCTATTATGGTTTTTGAGCCGAATTAAGTAGGAGTTCATCATGTGGTTCATCATCTCGTCGATAAACGAGAATTTGATGGGGGTTACTATGGTTTTAGTGTTCATTACCATAGAAGCCCACAAACACGTTATTTGTGAGCTTTTTAGGTTTTAATATGGAACGGTAAAAGTACGCAAGAAGTATGCGGCTACCAAACTTATCTCAAAATAGACCCTACAATAAGATGAATCTAACATAATCCAATGGAGCATAAAAGCGCTGCATCTCTATGAAAGCGTTGGCTTTAAGGCTGCAAAGAAAATGTATTATCAGCAGTTATTTAATAAGCAGCTTTGATGTTTTAAAAAAGCTAAACTAATGTGTATAAATGCTAATTTATGCCAAATGCAATGGATTTCATGTGAATACAACTGGTGGCTAAATTCTCTATCGGCAGCGCGCGCATGTGCTCCACAAAGGATTTGCAGTCTCCAAGCTCAAGGAGTGCGTTCTTTGAGAAATACCACGCGCCCAGAAAGGCGTCGTTGTCGCCATAAAAACCAATGTAGACGATATTCAGTGAGCAGCTTGCGGAATCGGAGGAATAGAGCTTGCCGTAAAGCGTTGTGAAGCCGGGAAAGTTATCGGCAAGGAATAAGTCCTTGACATCGAGATCTATACGCCGAGAAGATGAAGCTTCAGCGCTAAGCTGCGCGCTCAGAGCAACGTTCGAGTCTATGGAAAAGGGTGAGTTTTCAACCCATAGCACCACGTATGACGTTTCACCAGGGTTGACTATGCAGCTTTGAGCAAATACTGGAACAAAATCTTTCTCTTCGGTTTTGTCTGCGCTTGAAAACGTGAAATGAGCGTTTGAAATTATTATTGGCGATGAGCCAGTATTTGTGTATTGCGCAGCGCCGTATAAATTAGTGCCGGAGCTGCTTTCATACGCTATGGCAACAGTGGAAATAACTTCAACAGCGCACAAGTCATTTTTTGTTGCGGCAATATCGCTTCCGGTTAAAACGTCGAGCACATCTTCGGAAATATCAAAGTATACGTCGGAAGGGCTGGAGGTTTCGATTTTATTTGTGCACGAAACACAGCAGAATAAAACTAGCATTATCGAAAGCAACTTTTTCATAAGCAGATTATAGCATAATATAAATCTAGCGTCTACCGATATGATATTAACAAATCGTATGTGTATTTTAGCGGGTTATGTGATAAAATATTCCAAATAAAGCGTATCAAATTTGGAGGTTTAATTATATGGCTAAGAAAACAGTTGAAGACGTTGTCGTAAAAGACAAGCGCGTGCTTGTCCGTGTCGATTACAATGTTCCGCTCGACGAAAATCATGAGGTAAGCGATGATAAGCGCATAGTGGCTTCGTTGCCGACAGTTAACTATCTTATCGAGCATGGCGCGAAGATTATTCTGTGCTCGCATTTAGGGAGACCAAAGGGAAAGGTCGCGCCGGAATTTTCACTCAAGCCCGTCGCAAAGCGCTTGCAGGAGTTGCTGCCCAATGTGAAAATTGATTTTGCTGACGATTGCATAGGCGAAGACACAATAAAAAAAGCCATGGCGCTCAAATCGGGCGAAATACTGTTGCTTGAAAATCTTCGTTTTTATAAGGAAGAAGAAGCTAACGATGCCGAGTTTGCAAAGAAACTCGCCTCGCTTGCAGAGATTTATGTTTCTGATGCATTTGGCACTGTACATCGCGCACACGCGTCAACCGCGGGCGTTGCAGCTTATCTGCCCGCAGTAGCCGGCTTCCTTATTGGCAAGGAGCTTTCAATAATGGGTGAGGCGCTTGAAAATCCAAAGCGTCCATTTGTGGCGATACTCGGCGGCGCTAAGGTTAGCGACAAAATAGGCGTTATCAAAAACCTGCTCTCAAAGTGTGATAGCCTCATTATTGGCGGCGGAATGGCCTTCACTTTCCTTAAAGCTAAGGGCTGCGAAATTGGCACGTCATTACTCGATGCGGAAAATGTTGAGCTTGCAAAGCAGCTAATGGAGGACGCGAAGGCGCGTGACGTTAAATTATTGCTTCCGCTCGATGTTGTGGTGGCAGATAGATTTACACAGGACGCTAATTATATGACCGTTAGTGCGGACGCTATTCCCAAGGATTACATGGGACTTGATATAGGTCAGCAAACGCAGAAGCTATTTGCGGACGAGATCAAAAATGCAAAGACCGTTATATGGAACGGCCCTATGGGTGTATTTGAAATGAAACCTTTTGCTGTTGGCACGACAGCGGTTGCAAAGGCCTGTGCGGACTGCGGAGGAACAACCATAATCGGCGGCGGGGATTCCGCTTCGGCCGTTAAAAAGCTGGGCTTTGCAAAGCAGATGACGCATATCTCAACAGGCGGCGGCGCGAGCCTTGAATTTCTTGAGGGAAAGATTTTGCCTGGCGTTGCCGCACTTAATGATAAATAAACGGAGGATAGAAAAATGCGTAAACCCATTATAGCCGGAAACTGGAAAATGAATATGACCCCGTGTGAGGCAAAAACGCTTGTTGACGAGCTTATCCCCCTTGTTAAGGACGCCGAGTGCGACGTTGTGATTTGCCCACCTTTTGTGGATCTGGCGCTTGCAAAGGAGCTTACGGCGAACACGAATATAAAGGTTGGCTCGCAAAACGTTCATTGGGCTGACAAAGGCGCTTTTACGGGAGAAATTTCCGTATCAATGCTTAAATGCATAGGCGTTGAATATGCGATAATTGGTCACAGCGAGCGCAGACAGTATTTTGGCGAGACCAATGAGAGTGTGAACAAAAGAGCAAAGGCCGCACTGGCGGGAGGTATAACCCCAATAATCTGTGTAGGCGAAACATTGCAGCAGCGTGAAAACGGTGAAACCTGTTCGCTTGTTACCTCGCAGACGCTTGCCGCGCTCGATGGCATGACCAATGACGATGTTAAAAGAACTGTAATAGCTTATGAGCCGATATGGGCCATTGGCACAGGTAAAACCGCGTCCTCGGAGGACGCCGACGCGACTATAGCCGTAATTCGTGGCGCGGTATCGGGTAAATTTGGGAAAGAGGTTGGCGAGGCCGTCAGAATACAATATGGCGGGAGCATGAATCCCAAAAACGTAAAAGAACTCATGGCAATGCCACAGATCGACGGCGGGCTTATAGGCGGCGCGAGCTTAAAGGCAGAGGATTTCGCAAAAGTAGTGAATTACAGGGGCTAAAATGAAAAAACTTACAGCTTTGGTTATTCTCGATGGTTTTGGTTGGCGTGAGGAGACGGCTGGCAACGCCATAAAAACTGACGGGGCAAAGAACATTATGGCGTATTGGGATAAATATCCGCATACGCTTGTTGAGGCTTCGGGGCTAGCGGTAGGTCTGCCCGATGGGCAGATGGGCAATTCCGAGGTGGGGCACATGAACATAGGTGCGGGAAGAATTGTGTATCAGGTGCTTACAAGAATATCCAAATCCATTTTGGATGGCGATTTCTTTAACAAAACAGAGTTTTTGAACGCGATACAGAATTGCAAACAGCATGATTCTGCGCTGCATCTTATGGGGCTATTGAGCGATGGCGGAGTACACAGCCATACTACGCATCTTTTTGCGCTGCTAAAGCTCGCAAAGCTAAATGGGCTAAAGAAAGTGTATGTCCACTGCTTTATGGACGGGCGCGACGTTCCTCCGGAAAGCGGGAAGAGCTACATACAAGCCTTGGAAGCTGAAATAGAGCGCATAGGCTGCGGCGAAATTGCCACAGTTATGGGTCGCTATTACGCAATGGATAGAGACAATCGCTTTGAACGCCTCGAAAAGGCTTATGCCGCAATGGTATATGGCGAGGGCGTGAAAAGCGCTTCGGCAGTGGACGCAATGCAAAACTCGTATGATGCGGGCGTTACCGACGAATTTGTTGTTCCTGTGGTAATCACGAAGAACGATGCGCCCGTTGCAAGCATTAAAACGAATGACAGCGTAATATTCTTTAATTTCCGTCCGGATAGAGCCAGGGAAATAACCCGCTCGCTCCTGTTTGATGATTTTGATGGTTTTGAACGCAAGTACGGCCGTTTCCCGCTCAAGTATGTGGCCATGACGCAGTATGACGTTGCTTTTAATGATAAATTGGAGGTAGCGTTCAAGCCGGAAAACCTTTCAAACATGTTTGGCGAGTATATTGCTGATGCGGGCAAGACTCAGCTTAGAATAGCGGAAACGGAGAAGTATGCACATGTAACATTCTTTTTCAATGGCGGCGTAGAAGCTCCAAATCCGGGAGAGGATAGGGCACTGATACCTTCGCCAAAGGTTGCCACATACGATTTGCAGCCTGAGATGAGTGCGTATGCGGTGGCGCAGGAAGCGGTAAAGCGCATCGAAAGCGGAAAATACGACGTAATGATACTGAATTTCGCAAATCCAGATATGGTAGGGCATACGGGAGTTATGGACGCTGCCGTAAAAGCTGTTCACGCTGTTGACGAGTGCGCGAAAAAGGTTATTGACGCGATAATTAAAAATGGCGGCCGCGTTATACTTACTGCCGATCATGGTAATTGTGAAAAAATGTTCGATGAAAACGGCGAGCCGTTTACGGCGCATACTACGCTTCCCGTGCCGCTAATACTTATTGATGATGAGCACATAAACGACACATTAAAAGAGGGTGGCAGGCTATGCGATATAGCGCCTACGCTGCTGAAATTGATGGACATGCCTATACCTAAGGAAATGACAGGGGAGGCATTATTTAAAAGTGCGGCCGAATAACCGGTCGCACTTTTAAATATATTCATCAATTTTTTCACCCGCCCGCGCCAGCACATTATTCATTGAGGCCACATTTGCGCCTGAACTCTGAGGCGTTTTTGTGGTTATCTTTGTTGTACCGCCCGCAATATACATTCGTCCGCAATCAGGGCAGACCGACATTTTTGCTGTTACGGTTTTTTGAGTTATTATGCTTCCTTGCTTTTGCGCCTTGGCGGTCTCGCGGCTAACATGCTCACCCTCGTGAGACATTACGGATATTCCTGCGGTTGCGGAGGGAAGCTTGGTTGCGGATTGGAAAGAAACGCCACAGTCCGATGAAACGTCCTTATATTTTCTGGAGGCGCAGGTCTTGCAGCCGGTCGAAGGCTCGAAGAAAGATGAGACTGGCTTGCGATGCCCCGAAACGGCCGTATCGTAAGCGTTACGCTTAACATTTTTTGGGAGATCTAACTTTGGAGAATACAGCTTAGCTTTTTTTAGCTTATCTTCGGACTCGCGAACAAAATATAGCCCGCGCAGTGAGGTCAATGGCTGCGCCGCTTCCGGTTTATTCAATTTAACCAGCGAGGAAGTGCGGCGCGATGGTTGCGCGTTGATCTTAGTTTCTAAACGCGCGGCGCGTTGCTTTTCTTTTGAAGCGGAGGAAATGGAAACGTCAACGCCAGCCTGTGAAGATATAACTGATGATGCCATATTTTTACCTCATATATAGGAAAAATTCTCTCACGAAACAAGTGGCAACACTTGCAAGAATAACCATAATGATTTTCACATCATAAAAGGAACCGCACTGTTATCACGCATGTCGATTTTTATCAGCCGCTCGAAGCGACCTTTGCGAACGCCTATCAAATAATTAGTCATATTAACTGCAGAGCAGGCATGATTAGGGATTATTCTTACAGCGTCTCCAACATTTAAGCCTATGCCATCTACGGAGGTTACCTTTGCAACCTGTTCCGAAAGTGAAGATATTTCAAGCTCGTCATGACCGAGTATCCGCCCAAACCCTTTGATTGCGGTGCTTCCGTGAGCGCCTCTGTCAAGGCCGAGACATTTGCTGCCGCAATCGAGCATTATATGGTTATCGCTAGGCTTTGCTATGACGGTTGCTAGTATGCTTAACGCACATTCCTTTTCCGTAGCTGAGCCCAGGATTATCTGATTAACATCGTTGAATACATAGTTGCCTGGGTGAAGCACGTTCAGTGCCTCGCATGCGGCTTCTCCCTTAAATGTTGGCGTTGAGCCTGAAGCAATTATATTGGGCTTAATACTTACGGACATCAAAGACATAACGGCTTTATTCACGGCCGCAAGCTCATTGTCAAGTATCGCCTTGGTTTCCTGTGCTGAAGCACAGCCATACACCTGACCCGGATGCGATGATATGCCGCCGAATTTAAGCAGTGGGTAGTTATTTGATATATATTTGGCTAATTCCCCGCATTTTTCAGGATCTACTCCAAAGCGATTAAGCCCAGTGTTGAATAAAATAACATATTCTATGTCCCTGTCGATGCTTTTGGCAAGCTTTGAGTATGCCTTGGCGTGTAGGGGGCTATCAAGCGATAAAATTAGCTTGCCTCGCTTCATTATGTTGCCGGCAAGCACTAAATTGGCGTCTCCGGCTACAGGATAAGCATATTGAACTGGTAAACGAAGCGGCACGAGCATATCCGCTTCATAAAGCGTACCGGCAAGAAACCCATCGGCGCCTGCTAAAGCTTGCATTTTAGCGATCTCAACGCTTTTATGGGTTTTGGTCATCGGAAATAATTTTTTACCGTTTGCACTGCAAATTTGAGCGCAACGCTTTATGTTAGCTTCAAGAATGTCTAAATTCACCAT
>CAZUUR010000031.1:7428-12165 GCA_964622815.1 uncultured Oscillospiraceae bacterium
GGTGTTGCATAGCGATAGCTCATTTGTTTCCCCCGATAAATACTAAACTACCATTATGATACACCAAAAATAGATGCATTGCAAATATTCACTTAATCTGATTAAACGCCTTTTGATTTCGCAAAATCAGTAAATGCCTGCAAAACAAGCGAATAGCCGTTTTCGTTAGGGTGAACACCGTCTATGCACATAAGACTGCGATAATTGTGCTTATCAAGAAAATAACTTCTAACGTCAACTAAATCACAATTATTTTCATTTGCAATAATTTCAACAGCATGTGAATATGACTCGTGAAACCTATATATCATCTGTACATCGCCTAAAAATTTAAGCAATCTGTTTTTATCATTACCTGTTTCAGCTCGTGTAAGAAAATCAAGATAACGCTCCGCGTCAATAGGCGGAAGCGTCATTAGAATTGGCTTGCTGCCATTTGCCTTTATTGCACGGATCATGGCCTTATATGTGTCCATAAAGCTGTTTAGCACTGTGTAGGGAATATGCTCTCTTTCGGGGTCGAGCGAGACTTCATTCCATTTGTAATTGCAGTCGTTTCCGCCAAACTCTATTAGCGTATATTCCGCCTTGCGGCCGGAGGATAGATCGCTTTTTAATATGTCGTAGCCTTTGTTGACGGTTATGCCAAAACGAGAGCGATTTTCGGCTTCTACGTGAAATAAGTTTCTAAAAAGCTTTAGCGTATCGTCCATTACAGCGCGATAGTGAAAGGAGCTGTCAAGCACAGTGCCTTTCATTACAGAGTCGCCATATATAATTGCTTTCATATTATCCGCCATTTTTTCCTCCACAAAACGTTTTACATCTAGTATGCAAAACTAGCATACGCAAATAATAATACTATTGCAAATGTTTGTCAAGACGTTTGACGAAGCCGAGCCATGATGCTATAATATTTTATAAACAACGCTGATAAGGAGCAAAGCGATGGATATGTCTGCAGAAGCGGTAAGAGCATTTAGGTGTCCTAGATGGGAGGAGCTGCCCGCTATTCCTTTGTATATGGATCAAGTCGTCTTAATTTTGGAGGATATACTCAAGATATTCACGGCTGATGAGGAGAAACTTGTCACATCGTCGATGATAAATAATTATGTTAAGCAAAAGCTTATCAGCGCCCCTGAGAAAAAGAAATACGATAGGTCGCATCTGTCTTCGCTCATAGTAGTTTGTTTACTTAAAAAGGTGCTGTCCATTTCTGAAACGGAAGGGATAATCGCTTTACTGGTGGAAACGCGCGGGAGAGAAGCGGCGTATAACTTATTTTGCGAAGAGCTTGAAGGCATGTTAAGATTGGCGTTTGATAACGAGGGTTATGATAAACGAGGGTTTTCACATTATAATGATGAGATAGCGCCTTTGTATGCCGCGCTTGTTGCACTGGTTGGCAAGCTTATGGTTGAAAAGATAATTGCTGAGGAAATGACACGCAAGCTTGAGAACGCAAAAAACGAAAAGGTGAAATCTGAGAAAAGTCAGAAAAAATAATGTTGCGCTTGTTGCATAAGTCCTGCCGATTAGCTAAAATAATCAGGGAGGATTTTTTATGTTACTGGATTTTAAACCTATAGATATTTCAATGAAGGCTATGGTTGAAAGCTATACTAAGCCTTATAATTTTAAAAGCTCCGAGCTAACGTTTACCAATCTATTTATATGGGGTGGCAACGAAGCAATAAAAATAGCAGAGAGCTGCAACGCGCTGTTTATTTATCTTGATTATGGCAATGGTGATACGTTTATGTTTCCGCCAATACCAAAAAATATTGACGGGAATTATTGCGATGCGGTTCATGCCGCCGCTGAGCACATGCGCGAGATAGGAATAACGCCTATATTCAAGTCAATAACTGGAAGAATGCTGGAGTATTTTAAAAATTGTCCATGGGTAGAGCTATCTCAAGACAGGGATAATTTCGACTATGTTTACAACATGACGGATCTTCGTGACTTAGAAGGCAAGAAATATCATGAAAAGAGGAATCATATCAATAGATTTCTTACCGACAATAAATTCGAGTATTGCACGCTTAACGCGAGCATGAAGGATGAGTGCCTTAAGGTTTATGACGATTGGGTGGGCGAAAGGGATACCAATATCCCGGGCGTGCTCGATGAAAGGCTTGCTATAGATAGGATAATGTCCAATATGGAGACACTAGGCGTTGCTGGAGGAGCTATAAGAATAGATAACGAAATGGTAGCTTATTCAATAGGCGAGCGAATAAATGACGATATGGCCGTTATACATATTGAAAAGGCAAAAAGCGAAATTCCGGGTCTTTTCCAAATTATCAATCAGCAATTTGTTGAAAATGAGTTTGGCGATATGAAGTATATAAATCGAGAAGAAGATATGGGTATTCCGGGTATGAGACGAGCCAAGGAATCGTATCATCCAATAATGATGATTGAAAAATATATAGGAGTGCCAAAGTGTGAGTGCCATAATTAGAGGTATTTGCGAAAAAGAATACCGCGTTGATGCGTTAGAACTTTGGAATAACTGCTTTGCAGAAGATGCAGGCGGTTTTTCTGAGTTTTACTATTCAAAGCGTTCAGACTATAAGCATGTGCTGGCGCTTTTTGAATCGGGCATAATGGTGTCCATGCTGCACATAATTCCGTATCCGTTGATATTGAACGGCAAGGAACAGCATTGCCGTATGGTCGCCGGAGTGGCAACATTGCCGGAATATAGAAATAAAGGCTATGCGGGAGCGCTATTAAATGAATCTAACCGGCTTATGCGCGATGCAGGCGTGTTTGCCGCAGTGCTTCAGCCCTTTGATACGGCATACTATGCTAAATTCGGATATAAGCCGCTGTCTTATATGAAAGAGTGTATATGCCCGGCGCGTGGCGGAGCTGCAAAGGTGAATGAGCTGTTTGTGCCCGACGCTAAAACCCTGCTTAGTATATATAATGGTTATCGCAAAAGATATAACGCAATGATGGTCAGAGATGAAGCCTACTGCGAGCTTATGCTCGAGGAAGCCAAGACCGGCGGCGGATTTATTTTATGCGACGGTCAGGCTTATGCAAAGGGTTGGCTCAGCGATGACGGCGCACTTGTATGCGAGTTGGTAGGTGAAAACGAGAACGCGATGATAACGCCGCTAAACGATTGTTTTGGCAATTTATGCGTAAGAGTTCCTGCAGATGTTGATATTTCATGCGTCGAAGCGAAGGTTAAAAATTTCAACATGATAAATGTTTATTCACAGTGTGATAATGTGAACGATAATGGCAAATTAAATTATTCGCTTGAATACTATTGACGTGTGGCGCGAACGTAATATAATATTTTATGATGTGGGCATTATAATGTACCGCTAAAGAATAAAAGGATGGTTTATTTGAATGAGTTCTGATTTCATGACGTCTGTTTCCACTTTCTTTTCCGGCCCCGGATTGTTGATAGTGCTGATGGTAGCGCTTCTTGCAATAATGATTATACCGCAGCGCAGAAGAGACAAAAAGGTTAAAGCGATGCTGGCCGGTATTAAAGCGGGCGATCGCGTGCGCACGATAGGCGGAATATACGGCACCGTCACTTCTGTTAAAGATGATGTAATAGTTATGTCGGTCGGCCCTGATAAAGTGAGACTTGTTTTTGCCAGAGGCGCGATAGCTAATGTTGAGGACAGTCCGGTTGAAAACACCATGCAGGAAGAAGTAAAGCAATAAAAGAAGTTAATAATTAAAGCGAAAGTCAACTGCTGACTTTCGCTTTTTGTTATATTTGCGGTTGCTATGCATACAAATAACTAGAAAATTGTGGGGTTGATATAATGAATAGCGATAAAACTGCAAATCCTGCTGATGCATTGTTTGGTATCCTTAGAGGTGCGCTGCTCGCTTCGATATTAAGCGTTGCGCTATTGCTGCTGCTCGCGGTGGCGCTTGAAAAAATGTGGCTTCCGCTTGAAAGCGCGGAATATATATCACCGGCGCTAAAGGTGATAGGCGCAGCGCTTGCCGCTATGGTGGCAATAAAAAAGTGCGCGCGCAAAAGATGGCTTGTTGGCATGGGCGCGGGAATAGCATTTTCACTCATTGCCTTCATGACGTTTTCAATAATTTCAAACACCTTTCATGTAACGGTGTCAATATTGATGGATATGGGCATTTGCGCGGCGGCGGGGGGCGTTACGGGGATAATAATCGGATTTAAGAGATAAAGCTTGTTATATAGCTAAACTTTGTGTATAATACACAATGAAGAAATTCATTGGAGGATATTTTAAATGAAACACATTAAAACGATACAGGCTAAGTGCATCAATTCGGCCACCGGAACAGGCTGCGGCGAGTGCCGTGCGTCATGCCAGTCCGCTTGCAAGACTTCCTGCACGGTTGCCAATCAGAAATGCCAAAAGGAAGAAAATAAGTAATTACAATTAGGATTAAGGCATAAAAGGCGTCCGATGACGCCTTTTTTGCAGTATATGACTTGGAGGACAAATTTTTTGATACATAGCTTTATTTATAATGGAAGATATATATTGCTCGATGTTGAGAGCGGCGCGCTTCATGAAATGGATAAAATGGCGTATGAAGTTGTGAACGCGGTGAATGCAGGCCGGTCGCCATACGCGCTGTCGTACAATAAAAGCGAGGTGCAGGAGATAATTAACGAGCTAAAGGAGCTCGAAAACAGCGGCTCCTATAATGCGGAGGAAATAATACCCGCGGGCGGAGCGGGCGAAACGG
>CAZUUR010000032.1:0-6312 GCA_964622815.1 uncultured Oscillospiraceae bacterium
TGGTAGGCCAGCTTCGTGCGCAGGGCTATAAGGTGGCGCATGTGGGCTTTGATTTCAACGCCCGCAGCATAAGCACTATAGATAAGGTCGATTATATAAAGATAAATCTTTCCAAGCTTACCCATTCGCATCTTAGCATAATCGAGGTGGCGCATGCATTAGGCAAGGAAGTAATGGCATATAATGTAAATGACGAGCAAACGCTCAAGGTGGCGCAAAAGCTTGGTGTGGATCATTTTCAAGGCTCGTATATAGCAAGCGCGCAGCTAAGCGAGGCGCGCCAGGCCAACCATCTGCCCGCCAACTTCCTTCAGCTAATGGTTGCAATAACCCGCGCGGAGCCTGAGTTTGACGAAATAGAGAGCATAATCGCAAGAGACGTAAGTCTGACGTATGCGCTTTTGAAGCTTGTGAACTCAGCATATTTCGCGCTTAGGCAAAGGGTTGGCTCCGTTAAGCAGGCGCTCACGCTTTTGGGTCTTGATCAGTTAAAGCAATGGATATACCTATTAAGCTTCCAGACGAGCAGCGATATTCCGGAGGAATTTATTAAGCTCAGCTTTATGCGCGCGACATTCTGTTCAAAGCTTCAGCCCTTCGTTAGCGGCCTTGGCATGACGGTGGACGAGTGCTATCTCATGGGTATGCTTTCAACCTTGGGCGGCCTGCTGAGCAAGGAGCTTAGCGAGGTGCTCGACGGGCTTGATATAACGCCGGAGATAAAATCCGCGCTTGTTGACGGCGAGGGTACGGCTGGCAAGGTGTTTAGGCTTGTCACCTGCTATGAACGCGCGGATTGGCTGCATCTAAACCAGTTCGCACTGGAGCTTGCGCTGCCGCTGAACATAATAAGCAAGCTGTACTTTGAGTGTATGGAAACGGTGAATAAGATTTGGCACGACCTGATGATCGAGGCTCAATAAAATAATGTGGATACTTGGGCGCGGCCGCGGCATGGTGAATTTTGTGCTTGGCTGCGCCTTAATTGCATAAAAACGAGCATATAATAATGAATTATAGTGGGAGTGGTATAAATGTTGAACGAGGCTAAGCTCACGGCGGCGGGAATAGACATTCCATCGGGCATAAAGCGTTTTTCGGGCGATGAACAAGCATACGAAAGAGCGCTTAGGAGTTATCTTCGCGATTCCAATTTTGACACGCTCACTCATGCGCTTGAGCGCGGCGACAGTGAGGCCGCCGTCAGTGCGACGCACGCGCTTCAAGCGTTCGGCGCGAGTCTCGCCATGACGGAGCTTTACTTAGCGAGCAAGGCTTTAAACGAAAAGCTTAGAGCACGCGCAGGGCTTAATGAGTGCCAAGCTTGCTTTGAAGCCGTAAAAGCGGCTCACTGCAAAGCCGTCGCTGCGCTGACGGAATAAATAGACTTTAAAAGCGCTGGGAGCGTACAGCGCCAACGCTTGGGGATTCCATGCTGCAAATCATATCCGAACCCGCACGGGCGAACTGAGTTCGCCCGTAGTTTTCAAATCCTCTTTTATATCAATGCTCGCAATAACATAGTTTAGGCGTATCGCACCATTTGCATCAGCTTGCATGCGTAACACCGCAAATGCCTTTATTCTCTATATTTATTCATCAATGCCGAGAAAAGCTGCTTTGCCGAAGGCGGAGTGTAGGTTATGGCGTTAGCTCCCGCCTCTATTGTGCGCTGTATGGATTCCGCCACAGGCCCGCCGGTTGCGATTATGGGAACGTCCGGAAAATCATGGCGTATTTTTTTAACAAGCTCGGGTGTGCCTTCGGCCGCCGCCACGTTTAAAAGCGTCGCGCCCGCATCGAGCCTGGCTTGTATATCGGTTCTGTCGTTCACCACGGTTATCACCACGGGAATGTCAACCGCGTCTGCCACCGCACGCACGTCCTCATTGGATATGGGAGCGTTTAAAACCACGCCCACCGCGCCCTGCGCCTCAACGTCCTTTGCAAGGCTCACCGTCCTGTGACCGTTTGTTGTGCCGCCGCCAACGCCGCAAAATACGGGCGTAAACGCCGTTTTGATTATTGATTCTGATATGGAGCACTGCGGCGTAAACGGATACACTGCGAAAACGGCGTCTGCGTCGCAATTCCTTATTATGGCGATGTCAGTAGAGAAAACAAAGGTTTTCATTCTCCTTCCAAACACCATTATTCCGCTGCAAGCCCTCGACTCATTGGGTATGCGAATGATATTATGTCTGAGCCTGCTTTCGTATTCAAATATTTTTTTTCTCTGCTTTGTCTGCACTTCGTCCTTAAACACATTTTCCATAGACGCACCTCCTGTTTATTTTTGCCCAATGCATTGCATATTTATCCTGCGACATGCAAAAAATGCAACGAAACAACTGCTTATTTACGGCTGTGTGGCCGTGCACATATAAATCGAACTGTTATTCTTAATTATAAAAGAAGAAAACCGGGTTTGTAAAGTGAACAGATTGTGGATAATGTCTGGTTTACATAAAAGAAATGTCACAAAAGCTTGCCGCGAGCTGGCAAGCGAATATTGCAGCATGCGTGAATACTCCATGGTAACCTTGCTCGAAGCCGAGCTATGCACAATAAACCCGATAAAGTGCAAGTATGGCCGCCAGTATTATAGCTGCTGCAATTTTCTGCTTTCCGTTAAATAAAAGTGTTGGCGTGCCGGCGCTTATCAAATTTAAACCGAGCTATGCAAAGCCTTAATTTGTGCAGACGTTTTCACCGCCACGGTGCAAAGCTCGTGCCTTGAGCGCCCCGCTCAAATGCCACCGGTTCGGCGGCAAGGCTTATGTGCGGCGCGTTTTGCACGGCGGGCAAAATATTAAGGTGAAATCCGCTTTCTATGTTCACGGGTATCACGAGCCTTGCAATGAGCAGCAGCCACAAGCCATATTGAAGTGTTGGCGAAAGCTTCTTTTTAAGCGCCGCCCTAAACGCCATTATCGCCAGCGCCACAACGCATGAATATATGCTTACCTCAATGAGCGCGCTAACTATCGTTTCCATCGCAATCCTCCTCAAGCATGCACTCAAGCTCCGCTAAAAGCTCCTCGCGCTCCTCCCTTGAAAGGTTGCCCGCCTGCACCATGCTTGCGACCATAAGCTTTACAGAGCCGGATTCTATTTTGCTCACAACGCTTTGACTCTCGCGGTCTATGCATTGCTGCTTTGTGACTATGGGATAATAAAATTTGTCGCGTCCGCGCTTATCCGATGAAATGCATTTCTTCTTTTCAAGTATTGCCATATAGGCTGAAAACGTTTTATAGCTCCACTGAGCTCTATCACCTATCTGCGCTATTGTTTGTGAAAGCGTCATGGGCGAACGCTCCCACAGCGCGTTCATGACCACCCATTCGGCGGGAGTTAACGGCTCTTTCATTTATATTACCATTGCTTTCGTTTACGAAAGCATCCCTTCATCTGAATTGAGGCCGGTTTTGCGTAAGCAAATCGCCCCCAACGAATAGCCGCGCTATTCGTTTGAATAGCGTATCTATTCATTTGCTCTCCGCGACGAAAGCCTCAAAATCGAGTATGAAAGACGAAGTCTTTCATACTTTTTTCTACGCCTTCTTGCCCAGCGCGCGCAGCGCTTCCTCCCTGAGATAGCGGCGCACATAAATATTATAGACGTAGCTCATTTTGTCTCGCTCGGGCGTATATGCCATGTTGATTTTTCTGTATGCGTTTACGTCACCTGCCTGAAGCAACGCATTGCGGCTTCTTATTGTTTGCACCGTATATTTAATATCCGCCGCCTTTAGCGCCGTCTCCGCTTTTGAAACCGCCTCGGGCGATACGTCCGAGAATATGGGCTTGCCGTAAAAACGCGAAGCACGGGCGCATCGCTCGCGAACGCTATTATAACGCCCAGAATAGCCACAGCTCCCATTAAATAGTACAGCAGATCCATTTGACACCTCCATAAAGTGCTGACAAAAAACGACAATGGCCTAAAAGAATTATCCTATGCCTAAAAGTATAGGCATAAAACAAGCAACTGTCAATAGGGGAGAGGGTAAAATTGTTAGTGAAATTTGACCTGATGAAAAAGGGCTGCAAAACCGGAGCTTTTTGGGAATTATTCCCCCGTGTGTATAGCCAATGCAGGGCCGCGTCTTGACGCGACCCTGTTAGTTTGTCAAAAAAGTCCTGTTCGGACTTTTTCGAGATTGCAGGTTTTACCTGCTACGCTCCGCTTCGCCGGGCGGCAAAACCTGTAAAGTGAGAAAACCTGACGGTTTTCTTCCGTTCCGCCGGCAAAGCCGCCGGAGCCGGATTATAAGTCAAGGGCTGTGACCCTTGACAATCCCGGGGAATTTTTGGCAGTCTGGCAGGGCCGCGCCTTGACGCGACCCTGTTCCTTTACAACTTTATTAAAGCGCTCCTACAGCAGTTTTTTCGTCTGCTTATACACATCTCCGCTGCCGAGCGTGAGCACTAGATCCCCGGGCTTGGCGTTTTCGGTGAGGTATTCGCGCATATTTTCAAAAGTGCCCATGTATATGGCGTTATTGGTGCTTTCGTTTATGCCGTTTACCATGTCGCGTGCGTGAACGGAGCCATCGTCCTTCTCGCGGCCGGGATAAATATCGGCAACGAGCACCGTGTTGGCGCTTTCAAAGCAGGTTACGTCATGGGTGAAAAGCGTTTTGGCGCGAGTGTAGCTATTGCACTGGAATACGCAGAAAAGCTTGCCGCGCGTGGCGCGCTTCGCGGCGGACACCACCGCCCTTATCTCTGAGGGGTGGTGCGCGTAATCGTGATAATAGCGAACATTATCGCGTATGCCATAGAACTCGAAGCGGCGGCGGGTATTTTTGAAGTGTGAAAGTGCCGCAGCCATTTCGCCGTAATCCGCGCCTATCTGCGCGCCTACCGCAATAGCCGCGAGCGCGTCCGAAATGCTGTGAGCGCCGGGGACGTGGAGCTGCACGGTGATGAGCGAGCGACCCTTGTATATCACATCGAAGGTGGGGCAGCCATCGGTATCGTAAATTATGTTGTCGGCGGTGTAATCCCCGCCGGTGAGGCCGTATGTAATGTGTCTGCCGTGCCCCGTTTGCTCATATTCACTCATTAGCGCCATTACGCGCGAATCGTCTGTGCAGCCGATAAAAATGCCGTTTTCGGGCAAAAGCTTGATGTATTTGCGAAATGCTTCAACAATGTGCTCCATATCGCCATAATAATCAAGATGATCGTTATCTATGTTGCTAATTAGCGCTATTGTGGGTCTTAACGTGAGAAAGCTCTCAACGTATTCGCAGGCCTCTGTGATAAAAAGCTCGGTTTTGCCAACCTGTACGCCGCCGTTAAGATGGTCTACAAACCCGCCGACGTGTATGGTGGCGCCAAGCTGCGCTTCATCGGATATAAATGAAAGCATGCTGGTTATGGTGGTCTTGCCGTGGCAGCCGGCGATGCCAACCACATTTTCATAGCTTTCGCTTATCTCGCCCAGCGCTTGGGAACGCTCAAGCTGAGGTATGCCGCGCTCCTCCGCGGCGACTCGCTCCGGATTATCCGGCTTTATTGCCGCCGAATAGATAACTATGTCGCAGTCGCCAAGATTTTTCGCATCGTGGCCTATGGTCACCTTTATGCCCAGCTTGCCAAGCCGCTCGGTAAACGGGCTTTCATTTACGTCCGAGCCGGTCACGCGATAGCCGCGCGAGTAGAGTATCATAGCCAAGCCGCTCATGGAGCAGCCGCCTATGCCTATAAGATGCGCGCGCCCGTATGCGCTTAGATGCTCTTGCTGAGCTGAATAAGTTTCATGCATGAGAGTCGCCTCCTAATATAGAAACAGATTATACCTTTTTTTCCCCGTGAAATCAATCTTCAACAACGCCGCTTGGCACGTTTGACACGGCTTTTGCCCAAAAACCTTGCTGCACAAGCGCTTTTGCCGCCATTTCTGCGCGGGAAAGCGCCAAAGCGTCGCCTAGAAAAAGACCGAAAACCGCCGTGCCGCTGCCTGTCATGGCGGCGGCGTCCGCGCCAAGGCCGATGAAGCGGGCGCATAGCTCATTGACCTCCTTTACGCGCGCTTCGCACGCGGCCTCAAGGTCGTTTGATATGCAGCGCGCAAAGGCTGGCATGCTGCCAAATTTTAGCGCCTTGCACGCCGTTAATGACGCATCGAAGGATTTTTTGCGCTCAAGCCCTTCAAAAAGCTCGCGCGTGCTCATGCCGGCCTCCGGCTTGGCTATGGCAAAATGCATGGGCGTAAACGGGAGGGGGGTAAGCCTTTCGCCTATACCCTGGCAGAGCGCAAGCCCGCCGGTGAGGCAAAATGGCACGTCTGCGCCTATT
>CAZUUR010000032.1:6322-12142 GCA_964622815.1 uncultured Oscillospiraceae bacterium
GTTCTTTCTGGACGCCGACAGCCAGGACAGCTTGCATCTGCCTGACCTGCAGGCGCTGGAGCGCTTTCTGGCGTCAGGCATGGCGCGTGGTTTGCGCTGGCAACTGGATGTCGGCACCCTGCCGGGGCAGTCTTTGCGCGAGGTGTTACAGCTGGCGCAAATCGGCAGCCTGAGCCTGTTTTATCGCGCATGGCTTTTGCGGCGGTGACGAGCGTGTTTTCTTTTGGAAGCTGAGCATCGCAAATAAGGCGTATCTCGCCGTCCGCCGCCGGACTTACGAAAACGCTGTCGAATATATCTATGCTCGTCATTATGGTGCGAAGCAGATGGTAGCCGTCCTCGCGCTCGCCAACGACGTCCAGTGTGAGATTTAATTTCGCATAGGCCTTCATGTTTTTATTATAGCTTATGCGCGTATGAAAAGCACGTCAAAAGGAAAAACTCTCAAAAAACAGTTTGAAAGGAAGCCGAAAGCTATGGTCAAAAAAATTAAGGGTATAATTGCGCTTGCCGCGCTTGCAACAGCGGTGGCGGCAGTAGTGCTCAGCGGCCGCAACACCGTAGCCTGTGAGGACGTGGACGAGGGCGTCGTGCGCCTGCACATTGTTGCCAATAGCGACAGCGCCTTTGACCAAGCCGCCAAGCTAAAGGTGCGGGACGCTGTGCTCAAAGCGGAGCGCAGCTCGATGGAAGCGCTTACCTGCGCTGCTGACGCTAAAACGCTTATATTAAACGATGCGGAAAAAATAACTGCGGCTGCGCGGGGGGCGCTCGACTCGCTTGGCGTAGAGGACGCCGTGCGCTTGAGCGTTGGAGATTATGCCTTTCCCACGCGCACATATCAGGATAAAACGTATCCGGCGGGCATTTACACCGCGCTGCGCGTTACGATAGGCGATGGTGCGGGGCATAATTGGTGGTGCGTGATGTTCCCCCCGCTGTGCATAGTGGACATAGGCTCACAAACGGCGGTGCTCGATCCTAATAATATGGATAGCCTTTTATTGGAGCTTATAAAACGTATTGATGGAGGAAATTTATACGCATGGATAGAAAAAAACTGGCGCTGGTAGCGGCGCTGCTGCTCTTGGCGGTATTTTTAGCGCAGGCGGTGGCGCTTGCGGCATCGCTAAAGGTCGGCTCGTCGGGCGCACAGGTTAAAACGCTGCAAACAAAGCTCAAGCGCTGGGGCTATTACACAGGCACTGTGGACGGGATTTTCGGCTCAAAGACAAAGGCCGCCGTGCAATATTTTCAGCGTGCTAACTCTCTCACGCCAGATGGCATAGTGGGCAGCGCCACAGCGAAAAAGCTTGGCATGACGCTTTCGGATTCGTCCAGCTCGTCGTCGGGATCGTCCGGCTCGTCAAATTCGGGGGATCTTTATCTTCTGGCTCGGCTTGTATATGGCGAGGCGCGCGGCGAGCCGTATAAGGGAAAGGTGGCGGTAGCGGCGGTGGTGCTCAACCGCGTTAAAAGCTCAAGCTTTCCAAATAGCGTGAGCGGCGTTATTTATCAAACGGGCGCTTTTAGCGTTGTAAGCGACGGGCAGATAAATCTTTCGCCCGACGAGGAAGCACTAAAGGCCGCAAAGGACGCAATGAACGGCTATGACCCCACCGGCGGCTGCTTATATTATTACAACCCCGCCAAGACCACCAATAAGTGGATGTTGTCAAAGCCCGTGCTTTTAAGAATTGGCAATCACGCATTTTTTAAGTGAGGATATTATGGAGAATAACAAAGAGAAAAGATTGAAAAGACGCGAGGCCTTTGAAAGCTTTGCAAGACGGCTCGCTGTGCCGATGGTGCTCACAGTAGCGCTTGTGTTCTCGTGCGTATGGGGCGCGCAGCAAAGCGCTTTGGCGGCGGAGTTTCGCAATACCACTGAGAATATGTATGAAAGATCGTTCATGGAGCTTTCACAAACCATGACAAATCTCGATCAAGCGCTTTCAAAGCTGCTTGTGGCCTCGTCAAGCCGCGAAAGCGTGCTGCTTCTGGACGATGTGTGGCGCGAGAGCGGCGCGGCGGCGAGTCTGCTCTCACAGATACCCGCCTCACATTTGGACAGGCAGGAGTTAAATTCATTTATAGTGCGCGTGGGCGATTATGCGCGCACCATGACGGAGCGGGTGCTGCGCGGCGAGGCGATAAGCAGTGAGGAGCGTGCAAAGCTTGTTGAGCTGCACACGGCCTGCGCGCAAATTGCCGCCGACCTTGCGTATCGCGTTGAGATGGGCGATATTCCGCTCATGGTGATAACGGCGGAGGAATATTATCAAAGCCTCAGCGGTGAAGAAGCGTCCGGAACGGACGCCACACCCACGGATACAACGCAAACAGACGCTTCTGAGCAGGGCGATAAGGACTCCGATTCAATAGTCAAGTTCCCCACCTTGATCTATGACGGCCCATATTCGCAAAGCGCCGAAAAGCGCGTGCCCAAGGGGCTTACCGGCAGCGATACGGCGCAAGGCGCGGCGGTTGAAAAAGCGCGCGCGTTCACCGGCGCGAAAAGCCTTACGCTAAACGGCCTTGTTGAAAGCGAAATTGCCTTTTATGATATTTCGTATGTTTTGCCGGACGGGCGCAGCGGCGACATCGCCATAACCAAGCAGGGCGGGCGCACGCTTTATATGATGACGAGCGCTACTACCCAAAATGAAGGCGCTGCAAGCGCCGAGGAATGGGAGCGGCTAAAGCGCACGGGCGTGAAATATCTTCATGATGCGGGCTATGGTGAGGCGCAGGCGAGCTACGCGCAATACTATTCCGGCGCGGCGCTTATAAATTTTGTAGCCGTTCAGGACGGCGTGCTGCTATATAACGATCTTGTTAAGCTTTGTATAGACAGGGCGACTCATGAGGTGATAGGCGTGGACGCGCGCAACTATTTTTACTCGCATGTGAAAAGAGAGCTAAAAACGCCAAAGCTGAGCGTTGAGGAGGCAAAAAAGAGCGTTTCGTCCGAGCTGATTATCGAATCTGAGGCGCTCGCGCTTATCCCGCTCGACGCGGTGGCGGAATGCCTTTGCTATGAGTTTAAAGGGCGGCTTGGCACGGACGGGGAGGAGTATATTGTGTATATCAATGCACAAACGGGCGAGGAGGAGGAAATATTTATGATAATAGACAGCCAGAACGGACAGTTGGTAGTATAGCGTAGCATAGGTTCGGCTCTCTTATGCAATAAACCCCGCCGGAATGAAAACCGGGCGGGGTTATTTGCTATCTTGCATCTTCAAAATACATGCAATATCTGCAAGCGCGGATATTGGTGTGCGGCTGACGGACGAAGCCGTCGCAGACGGTTCTGTCGGGGTCGCTCGTTTGCTTGGTGTGGGTGAGCAGGCAGCCATATTTCTTTTGCCAGCCAACCGTGCCGCCGGTGGCGTTATCAAGTTCGCTCTCGGAAAGAGGGCCGTTGTTGATTTCGTTCATCGCGCTCGTCCTCCTTTATATTTGCTGCTTAGCCGACATAGTGCGTGCAGTTGGCGCACACCTTGTTGCTGCCGCTCTTGGGCGAGCACCACTTGCAGGTGGCCGTTTGCGGATCGTTTATCTGCTGCACTTTAAGCTCACAGCGGCCGTTTGCGTTGCTGCCGGCTCCGCCGAGTACACCGTCGAGTTCCTTGTCGTTAAGCTTTACGTTATTGTCTGTCATTGTATTATCCTCCTAAAATTTATTTGCGGCTGTTTTGTTTGTGTGATTGCAGTTTAGCATCTTTCGTGTAACAAAAGCGTAACTGAAATGTTAATCAAATTTCAGGCTCGTAGGTATCAATAACAGGCGGCTCGTATGTATCAGTGACGGGCGGCTCAAAGGGAGTTTGAGTCGGCGCGGGGGTTGGCGGTATTTCGTTCGTGGGCTTGGGGGTTGGAGCGGGTGTAATGACCGGGCTTGGCGTGGGCGTGGGCGTGCGCGTAACGCGCGGCGTGGAGGTGGGTCGCTGCGTGGGCGAAGGCGTGGGTCTTTTTGTGGGGCTTGGTGTAGGCGCTATGGTGGGCGTCGCTATAGGCGAGGGCGAAGGTGTAAACGTGACGGAGGGAGACGGTTCGTCCAGGGGCATAACTATTATGGGCGTTTGAGTTATATCGCCGTTTTCAGGAAGCGTTTTTTCGCCGCCTAATACGAGCATAATCACTATGACAGACGCCGTGAGCGCCACAACTATAGCGGCAATAAGCCCGCCGCGCCTTGCAAGGGTGCGGTTTGAAACAGGCGCATCGTCCTCTCGCGCAGTGCGTCTGCGCGGCTGACGCGCCGTTTTGCGCTCATCGGTCTGCCTTGGCTTGGCAGACTTTGCGCGGCTTCTCTCTATGCGTTCGCGAACACGCGTGTCGTAGCGAGCCATGAGCCTTTCGGCCATGGCGTTATCGCGCGGAGCAAGCCTTACACCGCCCAAAAATAGCGCGAGCGGCAAAACCGCGTTGCCTGCGGCGCTGGCGCGGTCAGCGGCGGCTGCGTAGCGCGAGAGCGCGTCCCTCACGCGGTGCAGCTTGAGCGCGTTTTGCCCGTCCGATTGATAACGCTCAAAAAGAAGCGAGATAAATTCCGTGTAAAGCGCCATAAGCCCCGGCGCGTCCATTATGGCCTCATACGCGGCGCTCACAAGCTCTCTTTGCACGCGCGGATCGTCCGTGAAGAGCGCGGCAACGCCCAAGAGCGCGCTCGCATGCTCGTTTATAAGGCGTTTTAGCGTCGTTCTTTTGCCGTTTGCGTCCTGCACAGATGAAAGCCACCTTTCAAAATATGGCACTTTTTGCTATACGATTTAACAATTCGGCCATTGAGTTATAGTGCGTCATGGCATATAATAAACTCATACACTAGAGTATTTACAACCAGTTAATCTAGTGAAGAATACCACGAGCTCGTATGCTCTGTGTTCGCATTGGCGGGCACAGAGCGATCTATATTTAGTTTCCCCCGGCGGCGCAAATAATAATGCAATTATTCAAAAAGTTATTGCTCAAGGAGGAAACGATGAAGTATTTAATAACCGGAATTTGTGGGCATCTTGGCAACAATATAGCCCGCGTCCTGTCCATGCGCGGAGAAAGCCTGTCCGTGCGCGGCCTTGCCCTTGAAAAAGAAGACGCGTCCATGCTGGACGCGAAGATAGACCTATGCCGGGGCGACGTTACTGACGTGGCTTCGCTTGAACGCTTTTTTGAAGGCGCGGACGGCGAAACGACAGTTATCCACGCGGCGGGGCTTATCGCCATATCCGATAAGGGAACAAAGCTTATGGAGCGGGTGAATGTTGGCGGCACGCAAAACATGATAGAAATGTGCAAAAAGCACAATGTCAAGCGCTTGGTGTATATAAGCTCGGTTCACGCGCTGCCGGTGCTGCCGCTTGGCACACCGCAAAGCGAAATAGAGAGGTTTGACCCTGATAAGGTGAATGGCACTTACGCGAGGACTAAGGCGATAGCCTCAAACCTTGTGCTCGACGCTGCGCACGATGGGTTAAATGCCGTTATTGTACACCCATCTGGCATAATTGGGCCTAATGACTATGGCCACGGGTTTTTGGCGCAGCTAATAGAAAATTATGTCAGCGGCACAATATCTGCGTGTGTGCGCGGCGGCTATGATTTTGTAGACGTGCGCGACGTGGCGCAGGGCGTGCTTCTGGCAGCAGAAAAGGGGCGCTCGGGCGAGTGCTATCTCCTGACTAATGAGTATTACAGCGCCCTGTCGCTGCTTGACATGGTGAGCGACCTTACGGGCGTTAAGCGCATACGCACGGTGATACCGCTAGGCTTCGTTATGGCTATGGCGCCGCTCGCGGAGCTATATTTTAAGGC
>CAZUUR010000033.1:0-6672 GCA_964622815.1 uncultured Oscillospiraceae bacterium
TTCGCATTTTGCTTTAAGCGACGCTTAATAATATAACGCATAAATTTTGTCTTGTCAACTGTTTTTGCAAACATATTTGCAATATTTGTTTTTGTTTGTTTGCACATATATTGTATGCTATAATATGAAAAAACACAAGTAAAGGTATCTATTATGAAAAAAGTTACCATTTATACCGATGGCGCCTGTTCTGGCAACCCCGGCCCGGGCGGTTATGGAGCAATATTGATATATAATGATATAAAAAAGGAGCTTAGCGGCTGTGAAAAACTAACCACCAATAATAAAATGGAGCTTCAGGCAGCCATCGAAGCTTTGAGTGCTCTCAAAGAGCCATGCGAGGTTGATTTGTATACAGATAGCGCCTACCTTTGTAAAGCCTTCAATGATGGCTGGATATATAACTGGATAAAAAAGAATTGGCTAACTTCAACTGGCAAACCGGTTGAAAATCAGGAGCAATGGAATTGCTTGCTTGCATTAAGCAGAAAGCATAAAATAATATGGCATAAGGTCAAGGGACATAGCGACAATGAGTACAACAATCTATGTGATAAATTAGCTCGAGAAGCGATCAAAATCTGCTGATTAAAACATTAACTATTCGTTAAAGACAAGTTTAACGAATAGTTAAAAAAAACACTATGCATAGGTGACCGTTATGAGCGACTATTCAAGCAACCAATTTAAAGAATACACACAAAAGCTTAGAGAACTTCAAAAAGAGCTCCCCTCCTTTTGCGCCGAATTTTTTAGAGGTATTGACAATACCACACTTATTAGAACCAGATATTCGTATGCGGTCGATTTAAAAGGCTTTTTCAGATTTTTAATAACGCAAATACCGGAGTTTGGTTCACAAACGCTTTTAGAGTGTGAAGAATATGAAAAGCAAGTATCTCAAAGGATACAAAAGTTTAGTCTATGCAATCTAAATGAAGTTGATGTAACACACGTTGAGTTATATCTTGAACATATTTCATATTATATAAATTCAGAGGGCAAAGAAATGCTTAACAACGAAAGAGCAAAATCCAGAAAGCTGTCATCTGTAAGAGCTCTATATAAATATTTTATGCGTAAGGAAAAGATTACCCGCAACTCCCCTGCCCTTGTGCCAACACCCGAGCTGCACGATAAAGCGATAATACGTTTAGAGCCCAATGAAATAGCGGATCTACTAGACGTTGTTCAAAATGGTGAAGGCTTATCAGAAAGGCAAAAGAAATATCATCAGCTAACTCAGCTGCGCGATTTAGCCATATTAACGCTGTTTCTCGGCACTGGCATACGCATAAGCGAGCTTGTGGGCATAGACATGGACGACATAAATTTTCAGGAAAACGAGTTTTCTGTGATAAGAAAAGGCGGAAATCAAGATATTTTAGTATTTGGTGAGGAAGCGCGCGACGCGCTTTTAGGCTACATGCTAAAGCGAGAGCAGCAAATGGCTGCGCCAGGGCATGAAAACGCCTTGTTTTTATCCATGCAGAATAAAAGGATAACGGTAAGAGCCGTTGAAAACTTGGTTAAAAAATATGCGCTTATAGCCGTGCCCCTAAAAAAAATATCGCCGCATAAGCTTAGAAGCACATTCGGCACGTCGCTTTATCAGGAAACCGGAGACATATATTTAGTAGCCGATGTTTTGGGGCATAAGGACGTCAACACCACGCGTAAGCATTATGCTGCTATATCAAAAGACCGACGCAGACTTGCCGCGCAGGTCATAAAGCTGCGTGACGACGTAAGCACCAAAACTGAGATGCCTGATAAATAATCTACTTTCGCTTTCTATGCCCTATCATCATGTGCTGACTGTTAGCTTCCTTATCGGCTAGCTCATGCTCATATTTTTGCAGCTTTTCGTTCCATTGGGCAAGCAATTCGTCGGACACGCCGATATATTTTTCGTTGTCAGACTCGGTCTCCCCCGCCTTTTCAATCAAATAACCCTCGCTATCGTCAAGTGCCATATCGGCTAATACAACCTTATATTCCGATTCGGGATTATCTATGCACTTACAGCAGTTATCACAGATTTTATTTGGATCAAGGTCGCATCTGTCATCAGAAGTACGAAAACCCGACATCTTAAACCTCCTTAATTCTATCAAGCGATTTCATAACGGCTAATTTGCCGTGCGAATAGGTCAATCCGCCTTGTATATACACAGTATACGGAGGCCTAATAGGCGCGTCAGCGCTCAACTCAATGGACGAGCCTTGAACAAAAGCGCCCGCCGCCATTATTACAGGATCAGAATAACCCGGCATATTCCAAGGTTCAGGATCCACAAAGCTGTCTACAGGCGAAGCCGCCTGTATGCCCTTGCAAAACGCTATAACCTTATCCGGCGTATCAAAGCGCAACGCCTGAACTATATCGGCGCGGTCAAAATCGCTGGCGGGCATACTGTTTAACCCCATATCCTCAAATACGGCCGCAAACAATGAGGCGGTCTTCAGGCTCTGCGCTACCGTGTGCGGAGCCATAAATAACCCTTGGTAAAATGGGCGATAGCTTCCGGCATACGAACCCGCCTCACGTCCTATTCCGGGCACTGTAAGCAAGTTTTCTATCTTTTTTAACGTCTGCGCACTGCCTGCGATATATCCGCCTGTGGGTGCTAACCCGCCCCCCGGATTTTTGATCAATGAGCCTGCTATAATATCAGCGCCGTAATATACAGGTTCGTGAAGCTGCGTAAACTCGCCATAGCAGTTATCGACAAAAATCGTACAATCGGCCGAATACGCTTTTATCAAGTCGAATGCGGGCTTCATTTTCTCCGGAGAGATGGCGTTGCGCCAGTCGTACCCGCGCGACCTTTGAAAATGCGCAACATTTATTTTCCCTTTCTCCAAGCGCAGCTTTAATGCAGCTAAATCTATTTCACCGCTATTTATTAGATCTATTTGTTCATATTTAATTCCGCTTCTTTTAAGCGAGCAGGGTTCGTCACCTGAGATGCCAATAGCTTTCTCCAGCGTATCATAAGGCTTTCCTGTTACCGCAAGCAATGTATCTCCCGGCTCAAGCAAGCCACGAAGTGCCGTATAAAGAGTGTGAGTGCCGGAGGAAAACTGCGCACGGACTAGCGCGTCCTCACATTCAAATGCATGGGCAAACACTTTATCAAGGGCATCTCTGCCTATATCGTCGTAGCCATAGCCGGTGGTGGGCGCAAAATGTCTAGTTGAAATTCGCTCCATTGAGAATGCGGAAAGCACCCTCGCTTGATTAGCAAGCTCTATTTTATCTATTCTTTCAAATATGGGCGCAATGCGCTTTTCCGCCAGCTCAACCGCTCTTATGCTTTTCTCCCCATATTGCTCATTGTATTGAGTCATCTTTATGCCTTTCTTTTACAGAAATTGTTGATATTGCGTGCTTATAAATGAGCATCTGCTTTTCCTCACTCTCAACCATAAGCGCAAACGAGTCAAAGCCTATTAGCTTAACATTGTTTAGCTGATAACCGTTCATCATAATTATTGTCACCCTATCTTCGCGTTTGCGAACATCGTTTAAAAACTGATCTTGTAACGTGCGCTGCGTTTTTTGCGTTTGATTATCGCTCATGGTTTACCTCCGAAAATACGTATCGCGCAGTCTGCCTCCGGCGTATCCGCCCAAACAATGCGATTATCGCGCTTGAACCAAGTCATCTGCCGCTTAGCGAAGTGCCGCGTATCAAGCTTTATCTTTGCGATAGCGTCGTCATAAGAACACTCGCCCTCAAGGTAGCCGATTATCTGCTTATAGCCCAAGCCTTGAAAAGCTGGCAAAGCCCTGTTGGGGTAACGCTCATACAGAGCCTTCACCTCATCTATCAATCCGCACGCTATCATATTGTCAACTCGCTTCTCTATGCGTTCATATAAAACCGCTCTAGGAACGTTCAAGCCAATGATATGAGGATTATATGGTATCTGTGAGTTAGCGGAATTTTGAAAATCGTCGCCATACTCACCTATCGTCTTTCCGGTCGCGTGATATACCTCAAGCGCCCTGATTATGCGCTTTTTATCGTTTACATGCAAGCGTTTCGCACTTTTGGGATCCACTTTTCTAAGAAGAGAATAAGCATATCCGTCGTTTTTCGCTTCAAGCTCGGTTAGCTCTTTGCGATATTCTGGGCTGCTTGCAGTATTTGTGAAATTAAGCGGATATGTGAGCGAGTTGATATATAGCCCCGTTCCGCCTACCACAAGCGCTCTGTGGCCACGTTTTACAATATCCTTTATGGAAGCGCACGCAAGGCTTTGAAAGCGTGCGACGCTAAAATCGCTGTCGCAAACGTCCGTAACGTCTAGCAGATGATGCTTTACTAAAAGCTGTTCCTCTTTGGTTACCTTGGCCGAGCCTATATCCATGCCTCGATATATTTGAATTGAATCAGCCGAAATTATCTCGGCGTCCATTTTTTTTGCAACACTAAGACTCAGCGCTGATTTTCCGCACGCCGTTGGCCCAACTATTAAAAATAACTCCGTTTTTTCCGTCATATCGCTAAACCACTCGCTTAAACAGCTTTTCAAATTCACGCTTGCTCATAGATACCATAACCGGCCTGCCATGTGGACAGGTCAGCGGCGTTCCATGCTTCTCGTATGCCCTTAACAGCGCGCTTATTTGCGTATCGTCAAGCTTATCTCCCGCTTTTATCGCATGCTTGCATGCGGCGTGAATGAGCGCTGAGCGCTTCATTTCATTTGCCGTGAGCTTGTTTCGCTTGTCCAAAAGCGCGATTGACTCAAGAATAAAATTGTTAACAGAACCACTATCAATTATGGTTGGCACGGATCTAATATTTATAGTGTAAGCGCCAAATTCTTCTATTTCAAAGCCCAACTCCTCAAGCTGGGATATATTGCTCATCACTGTATCCCATTCAACCGGCGTAAGCCTTATGACTACTGGCATAAGCAGCGCCTGGGAGTATGACTGCTGCTCATGGCACATTATTCTTTCATATAATTGCCTTTCATGCGCAGCATGCTGGTCAATAAAGAAAATGTTATCGTCCTGCTCTATTACAATGTAGCAGTTGAATAATTGCCCCACAATTTTATAACGCTGCGAATCTAATGTTAAGCGCTCTTGATAAACCGTTTCGGGCTCTTTACAAGCCTGAGCGATAACTGTCTGCTCGGGCGCTGCAATATATTCTTCGGCGTGAACGCTTTCAAATCTAAAGTTTTGTTTTGTTCCCATATCGCTGACGCTAAAACTGCCAGTTGGGGCAAATGTTTCAGAAACATTCATTGGCTTTGCTTGATATGACGTATTTAGTATCTCTGAGGCAAACGCCGCGCTTTCATCTGGTTTTTTTTGTTCAATGCTTTTGCATTGAGCTCTAAACTCGGGTGTATTGTTTAGCGCATCTCTTACAGCCCTGTATAAAGCGCCTTCCACCCTGTTTTCATCTTTAAAACGCACATCCATTTTATTTGGATGCACATTCACGTCGATTTCTCGGCTGCTAATTTCGATGTTTAAAATTGCAAATGCGAATTTACCCACCATCACCCGCGTTTCAAACGCTCTTTGCAGCACGAAAGACAGCTTCTGCGAGCGAATAAAGCGTTTATTTATAAAGAACGATTGCGAAAGCCTATTGCTCTTTGTAAGCTGCTCGTTTCCCACGAAGCCCGATATTTTGATATATCCATCGTCATGCTCTACTGTGCAAAGATACGGTATGCAGTCGCTCCCATACACGCAAAAAGCTGCGTTCCTGAGCTCTCCCGAGCCTTCGCTCGAATAAATCGTTTTTTCATTTTGAATATATTTGAAGGCAATATCTGGACGTGCAAGTATCATTCTTGACATGTAATCCGCTATTGCTGCGCCTTCAGAGCGTTCCGATTTAAGAAATTTTCTGCGAGCGGGTATATTGAAAAACAAATTGGATACTTCCACTGTAGTACCAGCCGCACAGCCTATTTCGCCGGTTTTTTCCACCGTTCCGCCCGAAATAACTATTTCCGTGCCGGATTCGTCATCTGCTCGCTTTGTTTTCATGCACACATGCGCAACAGAGGCTATTGATGAAAGGGCTTCGCCTCTAAAGCCAAGTGTTTCTATGCTTTCAAGATCAAGCGCTGTTGATATTTTGCTGGTGGCATGATGCAAAAACGCCGTGGCGACAAATTCCGGTGCTATGCCGCCGCCGTCATCGGATACGCGAATATAGTTTATTCCGCCGTTTCGAGTTTCAACAATTACGCTGCTGGAGCCAGCGTCTATGGCGTTTTCCACCAACTCCTTTACAACGGAGGCCGGTCTTTCTATCACTTCACCGGCAGCTATTTGGTTTGCTGTCAGCGTGTCCAACACGCGAATTATTGCCATTGCTTACCTCAATTTTGCACGAACGTGCAAATCATAGAGTATATTCATCGCATCCCTTGGCGATAAGCTATCTACATCAATATCGCGAAGTTCGTGCATAATATCATCGGGTTTACCGAACATGGTAGTTTGAGCTGCGCCGTCCGCTTCCTGCATTATTGCGTCGTGATTTATATCGGCCTTTTCAAGCTGTGTAAGTATTGCTTTTGCGCGTTGGATAACGGAATCCGGTAGGCCTGCCAGACGCGCCACTTGTATGCCAAAGCTTTTGTCTGTGCCGCCCTTTACCACGCGGCGTAAAAAGATAATGT
>CAZUUR010000033.1:6682-11842 GCA_964622815.1 uncultured Oscillospiraceae bacterium
GCGATAGTTTTTCAGACCGTCAAGCTTGTTTTCAAGCTCTGTAAGCTCGTGATAGTGCGTTGCAAACAGCGTCTTTGCGCCGCATTTGCCCTTGTCGGATATATGCTCAAGCACCGCCCATGCTATGCTTAACCCATCAAACGTGCTTGTACCGCGGCCTATTTCATCTATGATAAGTAAACTGCGCTCAGTAGCGTTGTTCAATATGTTGGACATTTCAGTCATTTCCACCATGAACGTGCTTTCGCCGGCGGCAAGATCGTCAGAAGCGCCTATCCTTGTGAAAATTCTATCTATTAGTGGCAGCCTTGCGGATTTCGCAGGTACGAAAGAGCCAATATGCGCGATAAGCGCAATGAGCGCCACCTGTCGCATATATGTGCTTTTTCCCGCCATGTTTGGCCCAGTAAGTATGATAACCCTGTTGTTTTTATTATCAAGAAGCGTGTTGTTTGGCACAAAATCACCCTTGAGATTTCGCTCAACTACAGGGTGGCGTCCTTCTTTTATATCAACAACACCATCTTTATTGAATTCAGGGCGGCAATAATTATTATCTACAGCAACCTTTGCAAGTGCCGAAAATACGTCCAACTGAGCAATAAGCTTAGCATTTTTTTGCAGCCTATCAATGCAATTAAGCAAAATTGATTTTATCTGAGCAAACAGCTTGCTTTCAAGCGCGACAAGCTTATCCTCCGAGCCGAGAATACGCTCCTCAAGCTCTTTAAGCTCTTGAGTGATATATCTTTCCGCGTTAGCTAACGTCTGCTTGCGCTGATATGTTTCGGGCACAAGCCCTTGATATGACTTTGTTACTTCTATATAAAAGCCAAATACGCGATTGTATCCAATACGAAGATTTTTTATGCCTGTATTTTCTCGTTCACGCACCTCTAAAGCCGCAAGCCAATCCTTAGACGAATCCGCCATGCAGCGAAGCTCATCAGCTTCTTTATTATAACCTGGCTTTATATAGCCTCCGTCCTTTAGCAAGGCAGGAGGATCGTCAATTATGGCGGCAAAGAGAAGCTTGAAAATATCATCCATTAAGTCAAGCTCGCTATTTATATGCATAAGCGGCTTGCAAGCGAACTGAGCGGTGCTTTTGATGAGCTCGGGCAGCTTGCCAAGCGAAACTCTAATCGCCACGCAGTCGCGCGCGTTTACAGAACCGTACGCGATTTTACTGCAAAGCCTTTCAATATCATAAATATCTTTAAGTGCGCAGCGAAGATCGTCGCGTGCTATTTGCTTTTGCGACAGCTCATCAACCGCGTCTAATCGCGCCTCTATTGCTTCAATACTTTGAAGCGGCTGCTCAAGCCACGCTCTCATAAGCCTTGCACCCATCGACGTTACCGTTTGATCGAGCACGTTTATAAGCGTATTGCGCTTTTTACCACTCGAACGAATAGGCGTTGTTAATTCCAAATTTTGAATAGTTGCAGCATCAAGCACCATGTAGTCCGAGCGCGTATAGGTTGATATTTTGTTGATATGCTGCAACGTGTTTCTTTGAGTCTCCTCAAGATAAGCTATAAGCGCTCCTGCCGCGCTTATAGCCCTCGGCATATTCTCACAGCCATAGCCCGATAGCGTTTTTACATTAAAATGCGACAGAAGCTTATTGAGCGCGTTATGAGATTCGTATGCCCAAGAATGATAGTGCTGCATATAAAATGCGCTTTTTAAGCGTTTTGCTGCACCCTCGCGCATCAAAAATGCGTCATTTGTGATTATTTCACGAGGCCGTATTCTCACTATCTCATCATAAATGTTTGAGTTATCAGCCGAATTGGCGAATTGGCACACATTAAAAACACCCGTTGAAACATCACAGTAGGCGATGCCGGTGCTCTCATCGCCATACGAAATAGACACGATATAGCTGTTTTCATTTTCATGAAGCATTGATTCTTCAATAACAGTGCCGGGCGTGATTATGCGGATAATGCCGCGTTCTACCAAGCCTTGAGATTCTTTGGGATCGGTAAGCTGCTCGCATATAGCCACCTTATAGCCCTTTTCAATAAGCTTGTTAACATAAGAATCCACCGCATGATACGGAACGCCGCACATGGGTGCGCGCTCAGAAAGCCCGCAATCACGCGCGGTCAATACAATTTCAAGCTCCTTTGAGGCTGTTATGGCATCCTCAAAAAACATCTCATAAAAGTCTCCAAGCCTAAAGAAAAGCAGACAATCCTTATGCTGCTCTTTTAGCTCAAGATACTGTTGCATCATTGGTGTGAGACCGGCGGCCATAGTTTGCTCCCCTAAATCAGTGTTTACACCCCGAACAACCGGAGCAATCTCCGGAACAGCTCTCCTCTTCCGGGGTTTCCATGCCTATACACGAACCTATAACGTTATTCACTTTTTTCATAAGCGCCATAAATTCGCTTTGCGCGGCAAGCATTTCACCAAATTTCGCACTGTCGAGCAAAGTTTTCTGCATTCTCTCCAAATCCATAGATGCGGCATGTACATCGCATACATCGTCCTCCGCCATTTCGTCCTCGGATAACTTGTCCATCATATCGTGCTGCTTTTGATTAAAATTGTCTAATAAATCCTTTAATTCCAAATCTGCGTCCATTTCAGCGCGCGCTTTTATCATGCGCTGAAATTCTTCCGATTCGCTTAACGCTATTCCTAACTCTCTCGCTTTTTCAATAACCATTTTTTACCCTTTCTTAGATTTATCCATCTATAAGCTCGCCTATCAGCGAATTATTCTCCGTTTTAGTCACCTTAACCTTGCGCATTGAGCCTATCATGCTTTCATCGCCCGGAAAGTAGACCATTTTAAAATTGCTTAGCTTACCGTAAGCCATAGGCGTATTTCGTCTGTCGTAACCCTCAACGAGTATTTCGCCGCTGCTGCCAACAAAACGCTGGTTGTCTCTTTTTAGCACATCGGCAATCACGCAGTTTAGCTCGGCCAATCGCTTTTTCTTTATATCCGCGCTAATCTGCGCTTCCATTACTGCGGCTTTTGTGCCTTTTCTTGGCGAGTACATGAATGTATATGCGGCAGAAAAGCCCACCTGCTTTACAAGCGACACCGTATCTAAGAAATCCTCATCTGTTTCGCCAGGGAAGCCCACGATAATATCTGTTGTTATTTCAACGTCCTTTACAGCAGCCCGCAGCTTATTTACCAACGAAAAATATCTATCCCTGTCATATCTGCGGTTCATATCCTTTAATATCTTATCATTACCAGATTGCACGGGCAAGTGAATATGATGGCATACTTTATTGCATTCTGCCATGACGGTTATTAACTCATCGGATAGATCCTTAGGATGCGACGTCATGAAGCGTATGCGCTCGATACCATCAACATCGTTTACAAGCCGCATAAGCTTTGGAAAATCCGTCTTGGACTCCTCGTGCCAATATGAGTTTACATTTTGACCTAGCAGCATTATTTCCTTATAGCCGTTCTCCGCGAGCTTGCGCACCTCATTTAATATATCCTCGGGCTTGCGTGAACGCTCTCGGCCTCTAACATAAGGCACTATGCAATAAGTGCAAAAATTATTGCAGCCGTACATTATCGTTACACAGGTGGAAAATTTATTATCCCTAAGTATTGGCAAGCCTTCGGGTATATCATCTGCAGCTCCGTCAAGCTTAAGCACACGTTCCTTGCTCAATGCTTTCTCAAGCATTTCAGGAAAATGCTCGAGCTCATGTGTTCCAAATACAATATCAACATAAGGGAAACGCTTATATAGCCTTTTTGCAACATCTTCCTGCTGCATCATGCAACCGCAAACTGCTATTATAAGCTCCGGTTTTTCGTCCTTTAGTTTTTTTAGTGCGCCTATGTTTCCAAATACTCGCAATTCGGCATGCTCACGAACGCAACAGGTGTTGAATATAATGAAATCAGCATTCGCCTTTGCGCTTGCTTTTACATAGCCGGCATTTTCAAGCATACCGGCAAGCTTTTGAGAATCGTGCCCGTTCATTTGACAACCGTATGATTCAATATAGTAAGCGCGCTGCGCACAAAACTGCATATTAACTCCTTAAACAATTAACTACTACATATTATACTTATTACAAAGGCGTAACGCAAGTTATTGAGAGATAATGTTTAGCGCCGACTAAAAATGTTGACATGTGAAAGCTGTGATGCTATAATAACGACACTGTCGTTTAGGGGCATGATGTAATGGTAACATAGCGGTCTCCAAAACCGTTCTTGAGGGTTCGAGTCCTTCTGCCCCTGCCAATGCGAGGAAGCCTGTAGCCATTGAGGTTGCGGGTTTTTTTGCACCTTGAAATAGGGAAAGTTATTTTACCGACACGTCAATTTATCCTATTATAATCCGCTTTAAACCTTGTTGTTGTATAAAATGGTGTGCACTAAGTGTGTACTAATGTTTGCACCTTGAAATAGAACTAATGCCTTGTTATTAGCCCAATTTATCTGATATAAGCTCATGTTATCGGGCGCAAAAATGCGGCGGATTACCTGCCCTCCGATTCATCGTTACGCGAATTACGTAAAGCAATCAGCCAAAATACAGAAAAACGACCTGCTGATACATGTCGTTTTTCGTTGAGCTAAATGTTTATTCTTCTGGCGGCGCTTCCGTTTCGGGCTTTTCCGGTTCGGCCTTAATGGTGAGCTTTTCGCGTATCTTTGCTTCTATCTCGTTGCATAACTCCGCGTTGTCCTCAAGGAAGGCTCTTGCGTTTTCGCGGCCTTGAGCCATGCGTAGATCGCCATAGGCGTACCAAGAGCCTGATTTTTGGATAATTCCGTTTGCCGATGCCAAGTCAAGCACTGAGCCGGCATGAGAAATGCCTTTGCCATATACTATATCAAATTCAGCAATTTTGAAAGGAGGTGCTATCTTATTCTTCGCAACCTTAATTTTTGTGCGGTTGCCAACAATTTCTGCGCCATTTTTAACAGAATCAATTCTACGCACGTCAAGGCGTATGGTTGCATAATATTTAAGCGCCTTGCCGCCGGTGGTAGTTTCCGGGTTGCCGAACATGACTCCAACCTTGTCGCGTAGCTGATTGATAAAAACAACTATGGTGTTGGTTTTGCTCACAATACCCGTAAGCTTTCTAAGTGCCTGACTCATGAGGCGCGCGTGCAGACCGACAAAGGAATCGCCCATTTCG
>CAZUUR010000034.1:0-11834 GCA_964622815.1 uncultured Oscillospiraceae bacterium
GTCTTTCATATTTAGTCCTTATCAGTATTTATTATAACCCGCTCCAAAAAAGTACGCAACCCCCCGCGCTTAGGCTTTTGCTCCGCGACTATAAATTGATTGACTATCTGCTCAATGTCCTTAACGGCGAAGCTGTCCGGATAGCTGATTTTTATGGGCGTTTGCATCTTTATGGACTTTGGCACGTTTTTATCCGTCAAAAGATAACCAAGATATTCCATATCCGTCCCAAGATACTTCTTCACTATACTTCGGAAGTTTCGCGCCGTAACTATAGCCTCCATCATATTATCGCAGCGATTTATCACAAAACCCATAGGCGGGCAGTTATTTCTCGCCTTAACGCTTTTCACCAGCGCAAATGCGTCCACAAGGCTCGGCGGCTCGGGAGCAAGCATTAAAATAAGCTCGTCGGACGAGCAGATTATTTTTTTAACATGCTCGTTTATGCCCGCGCCCGAATCGAATATTATGAAATCAAGCTCCTCGTCCACCTCGCTAAGCTGCGATAAAAGCGCGTTTATGGAGCGCTTTTTCACATTTAAAAGCTCATCTAGGCCGCTGCCGCCGGAGATATACTGTATGCCGCCGTGTCCTTGGCACATGGCCTCTTTAAGCGTGCACGCGCCGTTTATAACATGCAAAAGATTATATTTAGGCTTCGCGCCGAGCATAACGTCCACGTTTGAAAGGCCGAAATCCGCATCTATTATCATCACCCGCTTGCCCGCTTCCGCGAGCGCTATGGCAAAATTGACGCAAAAAAACGTCTTGCCAGTGCCGCCCTTGCCGGAAGCAACGGTGATTATGGAAGCCGAGTGGCGTGCTGCCGCGCCCTTTTTTTCCTCGGCCAATTTTCTTAAATTTGTGGCTTGATCCATAGCTTAATCCCTTCTCCCGCAAAATGGCGCTTGCCTTAGCGCCGCGCACGGGGTTTTCACCCAAGCAGCCTTGCGACTATCTCGTCCGCATCGGCTCTTATAATATCGTCGGGCACATTTTGTCCGGTGGTCATATATGAAAGCGAAGCGTTTTTATTGTAATAGCGCATGTTCACGGCCGCGCCGTAAGCGCCGCTCTCATCGAGCTTTGTTAAAATGCAGTTATAACGCGGCAGGAAGGAATAGCTATCCGCTATAAGCTTATACGTCTTATATGAGGACGTGCTCGACACCACAACATAAACCTCCTGTATGCCGCCCGCCTCAATAAGCCTTTGCATATCGCGCTGATATTCCTTATCCACGCTCGCCTTGCCGCAGGTATCAATAAATATGAAATCCTTATCCTCGTGCTCAACCAGCGTACGTTTTAATTCATCGGTGCTGTAAATTGTAACAAGCGGCACATCGAGAATTTTCGCGTATGCCGAAAGCTGCTCCTGTGCGCCAACACGGTAAACATCGGCGTTAATTATCGCCACGCTTGAGCGTCTGTCGAACACACAGCTTGAAACAAGCTTCACAAGCGTTGTGGTTTTGCCAACCCCCGTCGGGCCTATTAGCATAACCGTTCTTGGCCCGCCTGAGCGTTTGCGCACCTGACGGGGCTTGCCTATAAGCTCGCGAAGCACTGACTCCGCCGCGTCGAGCGCGTCTATGCGCTCATCGTCCGCCGCTCGCTGCGCTTTTTCAACTATGTCGCGCGCTATCGCGGGGGCAACATCAAAATCCAACAGCCTTGCTTCTATATCCGTAAGCTCATCGTCGAGCGCCATGGCGGGCGCGGCTTTCACGCCGCCCTGCGCCTTTGGCGCGCCCGCGCGCACGTCGCGCTCGGGAAGCTGCTTTATCATGTTTTCAAGCGCGCGCATTCTGGCGTCTATATCGCTCGCCCAGCGGGTATCGCCGCCGTCTGAAAGCGCCGGATATTTACGCGGACGGCCGCGCTTGCGCTTGGCGGATACCTCCGCGCCGTCGCCGCTAAAAGCGTCCGTAACGCCCTCGTCCTCGTCGTATTCATCGTCCTTGTCTATTTTAAGCTTTTCAAGCTGCTCTTTTACAAACCTTTCATGCTCGCGAAATTTTTCGTCGCTCGCGTCAAGCTCCTCATCTGATATTACTTCGTTTTTGATATATGCCGGCTTTTTGCCCGCCATAGCGGCATAAGCGGCGGCGGTGGTTATGCCGGTGCGCGCCGCGCGGGGACGCGCTTCGTTTGCCGCGTCCTGTATATTCTCCGCCCAGCGCACATCGCTTTTAACGTTCTGACGCGCGGCGGGCGACTCCTGTGCGCTCGATGGCCTTGCCGCGTTTGCGGCGGTCTGCACCGAAGCAGCAGTCTGTCCAGCTATGGTCTGCGCGGCGATGTTTGCGGCAGCGGCACGGTGGGGCGTGTTTGCGCCGTAAGCGCCCAGGCGGCTGGTGTTGGACGCGTCCGCATGAGGCGTATCGTCGTTTAGGAGCATGCTGAGCATTTCATTTTGAAATTCCTGCTCCTCGCTTGAAAGCTTTTGCGCGCCCGGTAATAAAACGCCCAGCTTTTCGGCCTTCTCCTGTGCGGCCACGAGTCTTTCCTCGCGCGGGGGCTTTGTTTGCACGCGCCTTGTGGGGTTTTGCGCTATGCTTCTTAGGCGCTCTATTTCCTTAACCGTTTCCTCGTGAGAGCGTTTGGGCGCTATGCGCTCCATCTCCGCGCGGTCGGCGGCGGACTGCTCGCTTTTTCTTCGCTGCTCTCTTTGGTGCTCGTCAGCCGCGTCCGGGTCAAACGACACCACAACCTCATATACGGGCTTGCCGAAAAGGCCAAAAAGGCCGCCGCGCTGCCTGATTTTGCGGCTTTTAACTATAATGGCCTCAGGTCCCAGCTCGCTCTTTATCTGCTCGAGCGCGGCGGGCATGTCCTGCGCGTAATACTTCTTGGTTTCCATTTAAACGCTCACAACTCCTTCCGCAACAACGTCCACGTCCTGACCTATCTCATTATATGAAAGCACAATAAAATCTGGCGCCAACTGCTCCGTTATCTTTTTAAAGTGCCGCCTTAAAACCGGCGATGTGAGCACTATTGGCGTAAGCCCCAGCTTCGCCATGCGATCGACCGATTTTTTAAGGCTCTGCAATATCCTGTTAAGCTCGCCTTGATCCAAAGCCACATAAGCGCCCCACTCGGTCTTGCGCATGCGCTCGAGCATAAGCTGCTCTACGCCCGCATCTATGGTGATAACCCGCGCCTTGCCATCTGGTATGAAGCGCTTTGATATTGCCCTTGAGAGCGATGCGCGAACATGCTCAACGAGCGTGTCTATATCGTGGGTCATAGCGCCGTAATCGCCGAGAGTTTCGAGTATTGTGCCCAGATCCTTTATGGATACGTTCTCGCGCAAAAGCGCCGCGAGCACCTTTTGAAGCTCGCCCAGTGAGAACATCTTTGGTATCACCTCGTCCACGAGCGCGGGCTGCTGCGTCTTTAGATTGTCAACGAGCACCTGCACCTGCTGGCGGGTAAGAAGCTCCGAGGCGTTGCGCTTTATAACGTCCGTCATGTGCGTGGCTATTACGCTCGGCGGATCTATAGTGGTGTAGCCCATCAGCTCCGCCTTTTCGCGGTTTGACTCGCTCACCCAAAGCGCGGGCAGGCCAAACGTCGGGTCAATGGTTTCAATGCCGTCAACAGGGCCTAATATCTCGCCCGTGCTAAGCGCCAGATAATGCCCAAGCATCACCTCGCCCTTGGCAACCTCAATCCCCTTTATCTTTATCACATATTCGCTCGGCTTTAGCTGAATATTATCGCGCATGCGGATAATTGGCACGATTATGCCAAGATCCATTACGCACTGGCGGCGTATCATCACAACGCGCTCAAGCAGATCGCCGCCCTGCGAAGCGTCCACCATGGGCAAAAGCCCATAGCCAAGCTCAACGCCTATGAGGTCAACCTGCAAAAGCGTGGTCACCTTTTCGGGCTTTCGCATTTCGGCCGCGGCTTCCTCGTTTGCGTCCGTTTGCACCTGCACCTGCTCGGATTGCTCCTTCTTTTTAGTTGAGCGTATCAGCGCAAAGGCGAGTGCGCCAAGCCCCACGGCGATAATGAGTATCGGCACGGTGGGCATGCCCGGTATTATTGAGAAAAGTGCGAGTATGCCCGCCAGTATCGCGAATATGTACGGCTGATTGCCGAATTGCTTCATAAGGTCGCGGCCAAGATTATTATCGCTCGTTGAGCGGGTGACGATAATGCCCGTGGCTGTTGAAACCAGCAGCGCCGGTATCTGGCTCACAAGCCCGTCGCCCACGGTGGCGATTATATATGTCTGCACAACCTCGTCCGTGGTCATGCCGGCGCCGCCTGTAAGGCCGATTATAAGTCCGCCCACCACGTTTACTATTGTTATGAGTATGCCAACTATCGCGTCGCCCTTGACGAATTTGCTCGAGCCGTCCATTGCGCCGTAGAAATCCGCCTCGCGCTGAATTTTGAGGCGGCGCTCCTTTGCGCCCTGCTCGTCTATAATGCCTGAATTAAGGTCGGCGTCTATGGCCATCTGCTTGCCGGGCATAGCGTCCAATGTGAAGCGTGCCGCAACCTCGGCCACGCGCTCCGCGCCCTTTGTGATAACTACGAATTGCACTATTATGATAATTATAAATACTATAACGCCGACTATTATATTATCGCCTATTACGAAGCTTGCGAAGGTTTTTATTACGCTGCCCGCGTTGCCGCCATTGCCTAAAATGAGCGTGGTGGTTGAAAGGTTTAACGCAAGGCGATAGAGCGTGAGCAATAAAAGTATTGTTGGAAATGAAGCAAATTGCAAAGGCTCTGTTATATATATCGTCATCAGCAGCACAAACATGCTCATGGCGATGTTCACAACCAGCAAAATATCCATAAGCCACGTCGGTACGGGAAGTATGATGAGCATTACTATGCTTATCACAACTACCGCGATTATTATGTCCTGTGGCTTGAGCTTGTTCATGAATTTGGCAGGTTGTCTCCTTTGCTATATATTGGGTGGTGCGTAAGCAAGCGCCACCCGCTGCCGCGGGGCTTCGCCTGTTCGCCGCGCTACGCCCTGTTCTTCATCTTGTAGACCTCGGCGAGTATCTCCGCCACCGCCTGATAAAGCTCCTGCGGCACCTGATCGTTTAGGCCGCACATTTCATAAAGCGCCCGCGCGACCGGCTTGTTTTCAACTATTTCAACCTTGCTCTCGCGTGCTATTTCCTTTATGCGCCTTGCAAGCGCGTCCGCGCCGCGCGCCACCACTATCGGCGCGGGAGCGACGGTGTCGTCATACTTTAAAGCTATGGCGTAGTGCGTGGGGTTGGTTATAACCACGTCCGCCTGCGGCACGGCCTGCATCATGCGCATGGTAGCCATCTGCCGCTGCTTTTGCTTTATGCGTCCCTTTATCTGCGGGTCGCCCTCAAGCTGCTTATATTCCATCTTGACCTCATATTTGGTCATTTTAAGGTCTTTTTCATATTTGAACCATTGGTACACATAATCTATCGCCGCTATAATAAGCAGCGCGAAGCCTATAGCAAACCCCGCGTCCACAATTATCGAGCCCATCGCGGTAACGCTCGCCATCAGATTCGTTCCCGCCATGAGGCCGAATTTCGTCACGGCGTTCATGTATTGCGAATATGCCACCACGCCTATAACAATTATTTTCGCTATCGCCTTTACGAGCTGAAAAAGCGTTTGCAGCGAAAACATGCGCTTTAAGCCCTTTAGCGGGTTGAGCCTTTCCATCTTGGGCGCGAGAGCCTTTGTTGAAAACAGAAAGCCCACCTGCACCACATTTGTCACAAGCGCGGCCATGAACGCCACCAGCATCGCCGGGAGGGACGCTTTAATAAATACTATCGTTGCCTCAAGCAGTATATTGCCTATGCTTCCGGCAGTCACGCCGTCATTGCCGGCAATCGCCCATGTTTTAAAGCAGTTCTCGACGGCCTCGCACATCGCCTTCCAAATATCGCCGCCCGCAAGCGAGAGGTAACCGAACATTATGAGCATCATCACCGCGGTGACAATTTCCGTGCTCTTTCTTACCTGCCCCTTTTCACGGGCGTCTTTTCGCTTTTTTGGCGTTGCCTTTTCTGTGCGCTCGCCGCCTTCACTCATGCCGCCATCAACCCCGTAAACAGAGTGTCTATACCGTTAAAAAGCTCGGAAAATATCTCGCCGGTCATCTGTGCGAACACAGGCACGACCATGAGCATTATCAAAAACCCCACTATCACCTTTAGCGGCAGACCTATTGCAAATACGTTCATCTGCGGCACGGTGCGGATTATCATGCCCATTATGGCCTCAAGCAGCATGCCCGCCACTATAAGCGGCATAGCCATTCTTATGCCCAGCACGAACGCATTTGAGAAAAGCTCCGCAAAGGTTATAGCAATCTCCCTCACCGGCGCTACCGTGCCCACGGGAATGCGGATAAGCGTGGTGTAGAGCATGGTTATAAGCCTTAAATGCCCGTCGCACCCGAAAAAAAGCACCAGCAGCATCACATTTAAAAAATTGCCCACTAGCGGTATGCTCGTGCCAAACTGCGGGTCGTAAACATTGGCCATGCCAAAGCCAAGCTGCATATCTATAAGCTGCCCCGCCGTAAACACCGCGCTAAAGAGCATTGTGAGCAGCATGCCCATTATCAGGCCTATCAAAAGCTCGCCAACCATCAGCGCGAGCAGCACCCACACGCTTTGCGTGTTGACCACCGCTATCTGCGGCACTGTTTTATAGAAAAACCATGTGAGCGCAAGGCACAGCGCCACCTTTGCAAGCGCGGGGATATTCTGCCTGCCGTATATGGGCGAGGAAAGAATCATGCCCGTCACCCTTATAAAAAGGAGCGCGAGATATTCAAAGCCTGAACCTGTGAGCGCCCGTAAAGCTTCCATTTCGCGCCGCCTAAATCATTATTTGCGCCATATACTCCTGCAATCTTTGAAAAAATTCCGTAAGCTGCGTGAGTATATAGCCGCTCGTTAAAAGCAGCGCAATAAAGGTGATAATTATTTTTGGCACGAACGCAAGCGTCTGCTCATTTATCTGCGTAGCAGCCTGAAATATGGAAATGATAACGCCTATCACAAGCGCCGCGCCCATCATAGGTATGGAGCACTTGAGCACCGTCATTATGGCGTCCTGCATTATGGTCACTACCATGCTCTGAGTCATATCATTTCCCCTTCCACAGCTTGAAAGGCTCTAATCCGCTTCGATTTGCACGTTAAAACGGAATAAAAGCCGCAAGGCCATTTTAATCTCGCCGCCGCTCGCATTGGTTTTGAGCGGCTTTCGCAAAACCCCAAAGGGTGCTTTAGCCAAAGCTCGTTAGTATAGACTGCACCGTGAGCATCCACCCGTCCACCACCACGAACACCAGCACCTTAAACGGCAGCGATATTGTAACGGGCGGCAGCATCATCATGCCCATTGACATTAAAACGCTCGCAACTATCATATCTATAACGATAAACGGAATATAGATCAAAAATCCTATTTCAAAGGCACGCTTCAATTCGCTCGTCATAAACGCCGGAATAAGTATGCGCATGGGCGTTTGCTCCGGGTCATCGGGCATCTCCTCGCCCGCGTATGAATAAAAAACGCCGAGATCCGTGGTGCGCGTTTGCTTGAGCATGAAGCGCTTTAGCGGGCCTTCGCCGCGTTCTATGGCTTCGTCAAGCTCTATTGCGCCCGCGGCGTAGGGTATGTACGCTTCGGTCTTTACCTCATTTATCACAGGCGTCATAACGAAAAAGGTCAAAAACAGCGCCAGCGCTATGACCACCTGATTTGGCGGCATCTGCTGCAAACCCATGGCATTTCTCGTAAAGGAGAGTATCATCACTATGCGCACAAAACCCGTTAGCATAATGAGTATGCTCGGCACTATTGAAAGCACCGTCAGGAGCGCAATTATCTGCAATGCCTGCGAGCGGCTTTTAAAAAGGGTGTTTAGCATTGATATAATGCCGCCCTCATCGTCCTCCCCTATTGCGCCCTCATCGGTGGCCGCAACGGCGTTGGTGGCGGAAGCGTCCGTAACGGTGGCCGCGCCGTCCCCGCCCACATTATCGGTGTTGGCGGCGGCTATCTCGTCCGGGTGCGCCGCTATATAATCGTTTATCTCGCTCTGCTTGACGCAGCCCACGCTAAGCGCCAGCACCAAAAGCAGCAGCAAAGCCGCCAACGCAAGCTTTTGCACGCGCTTGAGCTTGGCCTTGATGCTTTCGTATTTATCAGCGTTATTGACGGGTTTTTTTTGCTTCATTTTATGTTGCCGCCCCCGTCCTGTTTTTTGCCGCCCCAGCCCGAATATTGCTTGAACATGCTCAAAAAATCCTGCTTTTCATGCGCGGCTTCGCATTCGCCGTCAGAGGGAGCTACATAGTCAACCGTGTCTATAAGCGTGCAGGAGGCCTGCGTAAAGCCTAATATATACACCTTTTCGCCCGAACGCACCGCAGTTACCGCGCGATCGCGATCGAGCATAACGGTATCGAGCAATTCAACATATTCCCCGCTCCTTGCCGCGCCGCCATTTAGCCGCACCGCCGCGCCGCCGCGTTTTTTGCCTCCGGGTATGGGCAGCGTGCCGCGCTGCATAAGCTTGGCCACATATTTTGTGATGAAATATGTGGCTATAAGTATGGCGACGAGCGCGATGAGCATCAATACCAGCTCGCCCGCGCTCTTTGCTCCCGTATTCGCATTTTCGGCGGCATATTGCGCCGCCGCCGGAGAATATTGCATCGGCGTCTCCCTGCCTAATCGTAGCTTGATTTTCGCCTGCCGGCGAAATTTTCGCCCGCCAGCGAAAAAGCCGTAATCGAGGGTCTAAGAAGCGCTTTAGCGCTTAGACCTGCATTCTCATTATCTCGTTATACGCTTCAACAAGCCTGTCTCTTATCTGCACAACAAGGCTTATGGCAAGCGTAGTCTCGCTTGAGGAAATAGTTACATCGTGAAGATTTGTCACCTCGCCCGAAAGCAAAGCGTCCGTATAAGCGGAGCTGTTGAGCGTGGTTTCGTTGGCGTCGGCTATGGCCTTGGAAAGAAAATCCGCAAAAGCGGCGCCGTCCACATTGGAAGCTGCGCCCGTACCGCTTGCCGAGCCTGTTTTTAGCACATTTTGAACCGCTTCGAGCGCGCTCATGCCGCCGTTTACACCCGATATAGCCATGACGTCCCCCTCAATAAGTTAATTATATTTCAAGCGCCTTCATGGCCATGCTCTTTATCGCGTTCATACTGGTGATATTCGCCTCGTATGAGCGCGTGGCGGACATCATGTCCACCATTTCCACTGCCACGTCCACATTGGGCATGCGCACATAACCGTCCTCACCCGCATCGGGGTGATCCGGATCGTAATCGAGCTTGAAGGCCGATTGATCCTCATATATGCCCGAAACGCGAACGCCCATATTCTCGCTGCCCGAGGAAACCTTTGAAAGCATCGAGCCAAAGTTCGTGCCCTCGCGCTCCTGAAAAACGCAGTAGCGTCGCTGATACGGCGTGCCGTCAGCCGTGCGCGTGGTTGACATATTTGCAATGTTCTCCGCGATAACGTCCATGCGCATGCGCTGCGCCGTGAGCGCCGAGGAGGCTATATCCATGCTTTTAATAAACGACGACATCTTTGCTCCCTTCTATTAGCTGCCCTTAATTGCGGTTTGGAGCTGAGTTACTTCCGCCGACGCTTTTGTTAATAACGTTTGATAATATATCGTGTTCACGGCGAGGTCGCTCATCTCTTTTTCAACGTCCACATTGTTTCCGTCCATCCTCATTGTGGTAGATGTATCGGTGACTACCTTTGGCTCAACGTCATTGGGGCCTTGGGTGTCGAAGTGACCGCTGCGCGTCCTGCGGAGCGTGAAGCTGCCCTCGCTTGAGAGTGCGGCTTTATAATAATCCTCGAACTCGACTGAGGAACGGCTGAAATTTGGCGTATCCACGTTTGCGAGGTTATTTGCTATCACCTCTGTACGCTTCCATGCCGCGTCGAGTCCCATGGAGAGCTTGTCAAGCTCGGAAAACATGTTCGACAAAATTGACTCCGTCCTTTCTATAATAATGTAACTATATATATTCATTTGTAAGTATATCATGCGCCTAAAATCGCGTCAATAGTACACAATGCGCCTTACGCCCCAACATCTTGTATTTTTTCGCGCAGGACGGCATAATGCGCACTTGACCTCTTTGCCGCTACACCTTATACTTACATTATATTTTTCGATATTTTCTATATATTTTTAACACACAAGGGGTAGTGGTATGCAGCAGAACAAGACCGTATTCGCGCTCGATATAGGCACCCGCACCGTTATAGGCGTTGTTGCGGAGTATGACGGAGATAAGCTGACGGTGGTTGACCACGAGCTCATGGAGCATCCCGGCCGCGCCATGATGGACGGGCAGGTTGAGGACATCGCGCAGGTGGCGGAGCTAATTGGGCAGGTGAAAAGCCGTCTTGAGGCGCGATTAAAAACCACGCTTACCAAGGTGAGCGTAGCTGCCGCGGGACGCATGCTTCGCACGGTGCGCGTAAAGGCATCGCGTGAAACGGCGGGCAGCATCAAAATAGATGAAAGCTTCATTTTGGGGCTTGAGGGCGAAGCGCTCGAGCAGGCGCAGGAGCAGACCGAAAATGGCGCGGCCGCGGGAGCAAGCGGCAAATTCTACTGCGTTGGCTACAGCATAGTAGGCTACGAAATGGACGGCGCGCGCGTTACGAACCTGCTCGGCCACACCGTAAGCACGGCAAGCGTTGAGCTTATAGCGGCATTTTTGCCCTACAGCGTTGTGGAAGGGCTTTACGCGGTAGTGGATATGAACGGGCTTGAGGTGACGAGCCTCACGCTTGAGCCTATAGCGGCGCTCAACGTGCTCATTCCGCAGGAGTTAAGGCTATTAAACCTTGCGCTCGTTGATATAGGCGCCGGCACGAGCGATATTGCTATATGCAAGGACGGCGCGGTTTTCGCATACGACATGGCCACAATAGCCGGCGATGAGCTAACAGAGACGGTGATAAAAAAATATCTTGTGGATTTTGAATCCGCCGAACAAATGAAGCGCGAGCTTTCTCAAAACGGTGCGACCCGGGACATAGTTTATCAGGACGTACTTGGGCTTGAAAACGCCGTCTCCCGCGCGGAGCTTACCGAGGCGCTCATGCCCACGATAGAGCAGCTCGCCCTTGAGATAGCGGCGCGCGCAAGGGCTGCAAACGGCGGCGAGGCGCCCGCGGCAATGTTTCTCGTGGGCGGCGGCAGCCAAATTATAGGGCTTGGGGAGCTAATAGCCAAGGAGCTTGAATTGCAGCCGGGCAAGGTGGCGGTGGGCGCAAGGCGGCAGCTAAAAAACGTGAATATAAACAGCGACGATATGAGAGGACCGGAGTATATTACGCCGCTTGGCATAGCGCTCACAAGCGTTACTAGCGAAACGTTTAATTTCTTTGGAGTTACTATAAATGAAAAGCGCTTTAAGCTTCTAAACACAAGCGAAATGCGCATGATGGACGTTTTAGTTATGGCCGGCTATAAAACGAGTCAGCTTCTCGGCTCGTCCGGACGAGCGCTGATATTCACGCTTAACGGCCAGCAAAAAACCATAAAGGGCGGCTTGCCGCGCCACGCGGAGCTATATATAAATGCCAAGCCCGCCAGTATGGACACCATGGTGCGCCCGGGCGACAGCATTTCGCTCGTCGAAGCGGAGGACGGGCAAAACGCATCGGCAAAGGTGATGGACGCGGTGGAGCTGCACCGCCCCGGCAGCGTGACTATAACCGATAATGCCAAGGGTGGCGGCATGCCTCCCATAGAGATAATTTTAGGCACGCA
>CAZUUR010000035.1:0-7421 GCA_964622815.1 uncultured Oscillospiraceae bacterium
TGAAGCTGGTCGAAGTATTCCCGTTCGGCAATCAGGTCTGCACGGTTGACGTACCCGGCAGCGTGCTGCTCCAGATACTTGAGGATAACTGCCAGGCTTGCCCCAATGCTTTCGGCGGCTTCCCGCAGGTAAGCGGTCTTACCTTCACAATAGACACCACCAAGGCTTATCAAGCCGGTCAGGTGAACCGTGTTAAGGACGTTAAGATAGGTGATGAGGCGCTCGACCTCAATAAGACCTACTCCATAGTCACTAACGACTTCCTTGCCATCGGCGGCGATGCTTATGCGGCGTTTGCCAACTATGAGATGAACAACCTCGGCATCAACCTTGAGGATGCGCTCATCAACTTCATCAACACCAAGCTCGGCGGCATAGTGGGCGATACCTACGCCAAGGCTGCTGGCAGAGTTACCATTAAATAAGCAAGGCTTAACCCCAAAGGCTGTCCGGAAACGGACGGCCTTTTTTTGCATTATTGCCTGCAAAATGCTATAATGCAAAAAACTAATTTTTAGAGGTTATTATGGAATATACATTTCGCAAAGGACGCGCGGGCGATGAAAAGGTGCTCTATCCCATCTATATGAGCTATGTGGGCAAGCCGGGCTGCTTATGGGACGAGGAATATCCATCTGAGGAAATACTGCGCGCCGATATAGACGCGGGGCTGCTATTCGTGCTGGCGGACGAAAACGACACGCCCGTCGCCGCGGACGTTATAGAGAGCGACGATGATGACGACCTTAACTCCCTTAAATGCTGGGGCACGAGCAAAGACGCAAAGAACCCCTGCGCCTTCGGGCGGCTCGTGGTACGAAACGACCTTCGCGGCCTGAAGCTCGGGTATGAGATAATCAATAAAACTATGGCCGAGGCTAAAGCGCTCGGCTATGACTATGGCCGCTTTCTCGTGTGGATTGAGAACACGCACGCCATAGAGCTATACGATCGCATGGGCTTCACGCGCGCGGGCGGAACACACTTCTTTGACGCGGACTGGTATTGCTATGATATGAAGCTGTAAGGCTTAATAGAAAGGCCGGAGAACATTTGGGGTTCTCCGGCCTTTTTTTATTTCGAGGGTGTGGGCGGCGCGGCATTTATGCTTTTCTTCGTTTTACCGCAGCGGCAGCCATGGCCAAGGCTATCATCACAAAGCCGAGGACGGTGGCTTCATCGCCTGTCTGCGGAGGTTTTGAACCGCCTCCGCCTGTGTTTGACGAGCTTGTAAGTATCACAAACGGCGAGAGCGTTTTAACGCTCACGGCGGCTCGGCCGTCGGAATTGGCGGAGGGCGAATAGCTCTCCCACTCGCCGCTGCCCGATGTATTCTTATGCCACACGTCGAGCTGCTTATTTTTAAGCGTTCTGAATATAAAGCTCACGTCCGTTGAGCCGGTGGGCTTTGTGGCCTTGCCGTTTGACATAAGCTGCACATCATAGCCGGCAACCGCGGTCTTGCTTGGCGCTTTGGCCTTGCCCTCTATATAGTTGGCGTCGCTCACGGCCAATGTGGTCACCGAAAGGCTTGGCACGCCCGCAACAGGATCGGTCGTAACGGTTACGCCGGTTTTTGCGTCAAGCAGCTTGAGCTTTGAGGGTTCTAAAAGCTTGTTAGCCAAATAATATACGTTTTGCAGCTTGTTTAGCCGTTCCTCCGTCACACTGCTCTTATCTGTGGCCGCAAGGTCAAGATAGTCATTCTCTATTTTGAGCACGTTGTTCACCACGTTCTCAAGCACCTTTTTATAATCCGTCGCGTTCATTGATGCGTTCTTGGCAAGGCCGCCCTGATCGGTGGTCTTTGTCTCGTCAGCGGCAGGCAGAGAGTCTATCTGCGAGTTGACGCCGGCAGCCGTAACCGGCGCCACCGTGGGATTGGTGGTGGGGTTCGTGGTTGGGTTGGTCGATGGATTGGTGGTCGGGTTCGTGGTTGGCGCTATTGTGGCCGTGGGTTGACTCGTCGGCTCTGGAGCAACGGTGGGACCCGGCGGCGTAGTGGGCGCAACTGTCGGCCCGGCCGTCGGCGTAGGCGTAGGCGCGGAGGTAGGCGTAGGCTCAGGCTGGGTTGAATATATCACCGCCTGACCCGTGCGAGTTTCATAGCTGGTCGTGTCGTCCGGCATAAACTGCCATGTATAGGCAACGTCGGGTTCAACCTTCGTCGCGGGCGAAAGCACATTGCCCGCCGTTGTGCCGGACGGGATTATCCAGTCCACACTGCCCGGCACCTGCGTTGAATTGTTCAAATTCTCAAACACACCGTCAAGATAGGTGTCCCTAAGCCGCATATTAGGCTCGGTTATCGGCTGAAACTGAGGCGTGCCAGACGGAATAGCCTTTTCCACCGTAACCAAGGTAGCGCCCTTTACAGGCGCATAGTTTACGCTGTCAAGCGGCGTGAACACCCAGCCCGCACGGTATTCGCCAACAGGCGGCATTGAGCTTGAATCATTCCATGTAAATCGACCCGGTATGCGTTTGGTCGTGCCCGCGCCGTACATAGCGCCGTCTATAGGCAGATCGTTAAGCGTCTGGCCATAGGCCAAAACATCGGTCTGGAAAGCCTCGCCCTCGGGAATATCTCTGTTTGTGGTGGAGATATACACGCTCGTCTTTATGGGCTGATAATTCTGGCTGTCTATTGATATTCTTATGGACGCTATATTTGTCAGCTCGTCCGTGCGCTCTATCTTTTTAACGGGTATCCTAAGCTTGGCAGTACCGGAGATTATTGTGGGCTTGTTATCCTCGGAAAATACTATGCCCGTGGGATCGTTTATCTCGTATATGGTGAAGGTAAACGCGCCGAGCTTGCGTCCCGCGGGAAGCAGATCCGCAAGGTCGTATTCATAGGTATGCGCCTTATTATTCTGCACAAACATCCAGCCAAGGTCGCCCGAATGCGTGTTATCCTGATATATGCTGGCTGTGGTGGTTGTGGTTGCATGGAGCATGCGGTAATTGGTGGCGATGCCCGTATCCGAAAGCTGCACGTTCACGCTCACGGTCTTATCGTTGCCTACGTTGGGATCGGCAAACGAGGCGGTAACGGCAAAATCCTTGCCCCATTCAAGATTGTCGCCTGCGATTATGCCATCGAGCATAAATACGTCAACATCGGCAACTGTCGTGCCGTCGTATTTCTTGTCATGCGCCTTTACAAGGCCGCTTATTATCAGCTCCTTGGGATATATCTCAAACTCGGCCGAGGCTGTGCCGGTGTATATGCCGGTCACATTAGCGGTGAGCTTGCCCATGCCCGCATAGATATTATCCGAATATTCGTATGTAACAAAGTATTCGTTGTTGCTGTTTGTAAGATCGAGCGGCGCGCCGTTATAGCGCAGGGTAAACTTAGGAGTCTTCGGCGTGCCGTCATATTCCTGGGAAACATCGTCAAACACTATTCTAAGGTCTATCTGCTTTGTGGTAACATTAACAATTACCGTGCCCTCGGCTATATGGAATGCCTGCGAATCCGGCGTAAATACCCACTGTGCGCGATACTCGCCTTCAAGCGCGGGAACCTCGTGAGGATATTTCCACGAGAATGTGCCGGGGACGTTCACTCCCTGCCATGTCATGCTGCCTGAAAGCTCCAGCGTTTTAAGCTCCTGACCAAAGTTAAGAGAGCCGTTCACCGTGGGCGCACCCTGCGGAATGGGTCTATCTACTATATCTATATACACGGTGGTGGAATTATCATGCGTCGCCGGATTGACAAAGGTAAAGTTGCGGCTTGTGAGCCTTACTGTAGCGCTCGCCGCGTTATCCACCTCAACCTCATTGGGTATGAGCTTTACGTTAAGCTTTAGATGCGCTTTGTCCGAGGTAAGCTCTGGCGGCGTGCGCAAGATAGTCTGCGGGTCTTGATAATCAACATATTCATAAGAAACGCCGCCATAGCTCTTTGCGCCGCTAAGCGCGGGAAGCAGCTGCGAAAGATCGTATTCATATACCGCCGCAAACATATTAACAACACCCGTGTTGCCCTCGATGGTGTTAATAATGGCCTTGGTTATTTCCGCCTGCCCGCCAAAGGTGTAAATAGCGGCATTGCCCGTTATTGAATAATTGTTCGCCGCGGGGGTGTTCAAAAGCGATGCCGTCACGGGTATGGACGTATAAGCGCCAACGTCGGGAGCTGAGAAATTGGCGGTGAGCTTATAGTCAACGCCCTGTGTGAGCGTTTCCGAGCCGTTTAGCCCGCTGAACGCCGCGTCCGACGCGGAGGCGACCACAGTGCCGTCATACACCTTGCCGTTCACCTTGGCGTATGTGAGCGTGAGCGGAAGCTTTGTTATCGTGAAGGTGAGCACCTTTGTGGTAGCGTCCGAATAATTGCCAAGCCCCCTCACGGTTACGCTGCCCGTGCCCGCGTTTATATTATCTGAATACGCCACGGTGTAGTCAACGTCCTTAATCAGAAGCTTTACGCCGTCCTTGGCGGTGACAGCCGGCTCGTGCGCCGTGCCGTCGTATTGATATGTCGTCGGCGCGATGGTAAGCTTCATATCGCCGTGCGTAACCGGCTTTGGATTGACCTTGAGCGGCAGCTCAATATTGCACGGGGCGGACTGTATGGCATTTGGCGTATATTTAATGCCGACGGTATACTCTCCCTGAGACGGGAACGGTGTGACGGGCGAATTATAATCGCCAACCGTTCCGTCGTTATTTCTCCAGCCGAGCCACGAATATGTGCCCTGCACATTATTATCGTTCACAGTGATAAAAGTGCCGCCGAGCGGATAGGACAGCTCTGTTAGCAGCTGCCCGAATATAAGCTCGCCTATGGTGGGGTTGACCTTGCAGGTGGTAACGTTTCTGTCCTTACAAATAAGCTTAACCTGCGCGGTAGTATCCGCCAGATTTTGGCTGATAACGTTAAGCGTTATATACGCAACCTCCGTGGCGACTGGCGCGTTAAATTCGTCTATGGAGAGCATGAGCGTGGAGTTGACAGATGTATGCAGCGCGGGAACGGTCTTAAATACGTTGCCCTTGGACACTGCGCCCGTTTTATCGTATGCGTTTATGCTAAATGTCATTGCGCCGGAGGTTTTAACAGCTTCGCTTTCCGGAAACGTGGGTCTGAAAAGCGCGTCAAGGCCGGATACGGAATAATCCGCGGCCACGCCCTGATACACCTCGTATGTGGTGAACTTTGGATAGCCCGCGGGCCATGCGGCCTTTAATATTTCAAAGCCCGTAACCGTTGCGTTCGCCGTGCGCGTGCCGTTTGCAAAGGTGTAGTTGTTCGCGCCGTCGGCAAGCGTGGCGGTCACTATTACGGATTTGCCTTTTCCTGCGGTAGCGTCGGTAAACTGCGCGGTATAGGTGTAGAGCAGCGGATCTATTGAAACGCCCTCCGATGTGATGACTGATACGTTCACCATTTCATAAGCGTCCGTATACCCGTCATACGTTTTTGTGGCGGTTTTTAATGTCGCCTGCAATGTAAGCGGGGTGGACACTATATCGTATGTTTTATCAACCGTATCGGAATAATTGCCCATACCCGTAATCTGAATAACATGCGTGCCTACGGTAGTCGTATCCTCCGGCCACGTCACATTATAGTGCTTACCCTCGCTAAGCGTAGAGCCGCCGTCCTTTACGGTTATACTGGGAATCTGCGAATTGCCGGTGAATACAAAGCGCGTTGGCGCAACAACTATGCTGGTGTTGAGTATGCTGCGCTTTTTAATGCCAACGGTATATGTCACGGTCATGGTGCTGTTATTGTTTGAAAGCGCGACCGTGGGATTGCCGCTCGCAACCGTGAGCTGTTCGTCAAAATTATAGCCGGCGGTATTATTAAAGGTGTTGCTCGGCACTGAGTTCAAGGTAAGAGTATATTGATAATAGGTCGCACCGTTTGCGCCTACTATGCTTGTGCCGGGCGTAACTATATTGCCCCCACTGTCACGATAGCTCCACGTCCCCGCCTGCACCTTTGTTGTGGCGGAAACTGTGGGGCCGGCAGTCAAAACGCTGTTAAATTCAACATCGGCTATGCTCGATGGATAATACGGCCTGTCCGTCATGGTTATGGTAACATCATAGGCTCTAGACCCCGTCACACTGCCCGATCCTTTTACAACGCCGGCGCTTTGATAGGTGGAATTATTCTTTAGCGTGCCGTTATTGATAAGCGTTCCGCCGGTAAGTATCTGCATTGTGCCGTCGTTCACTATTCCGCAGCCGGAGGGTATTGTTATGGTTGTGCCGCTGTTTATTGCAAGCGTAGAGCCTGAGGGTATAGTAAAAACGCCGTTTACGACGCCTTGCGAGCCTTCCGTTTTAAGGTATCCGGTATTTCTTTCCTGATTTACCGTTGGCAGCACCGCGCCGCTTTTAATATCCAAACGCGTTGCCTCCACCTTGCCCGTGCCTACGCCGCCCATATAAAGCGACAGTTGGGTTTGACAGCTTGAATCCACGGTTATCAGGCCATAATCGCAATTCGCGCCCGCATAGCCCGCGTATATGGGCAAGCTTAGATTATCTGTCACCAAGGTATCCGTTCCCTGTTCATATACGCCAAGCGTGCCTTTATCCCAAAACACACCGCTATTTGTAATAATCAGCGGACTGCCGTTGCCCGCAACGTAAGTGTCGGTTGCGGTCGGCTCTGCCGCCGCGCCGGTCATTACCGGCACACTCAGTATCATAACGGCGACAAGCGCCAGCGCAAACGCGCGCGCAAGCCTCAGCTTATTATATTTTTCACGCATACTCATGCCTCCCGCGTCGTAGTCGTAAACATAATTACCCAATGGTAACAATAAATATATATTACACCATTACTTTCTTCGACACAACACCGCAGGAAATTAACACCGCAAATTAAAGGAACGGCCGCAAAGCCGTTCCCTTATTGAATAGTTAGTCATCGCAGGGTGTCCGCGTCTGCCTATAATATTCCGTCCCTCTCCATTGCCGCTCTTAAAAGCTTTGCAAGCTGATCGGAGCAGGACGTATCCTTATAGCCGCATTTTATGCCGTCAACACGGGCTATAAGCTCCTTGGCAGTCATGCCCTTGGCTAGCGCCGCCACGGCTTTTAGGTTGCCATCGCAGCCATTTGTGTACTTAACGCTTAGTATTTTGCCTGTATCCCTGTCAACGTCCACATCTATAGCTGTGGAGCAAGTGCCAACGGGTATGAGATGATAATGCATAAAACTCTTTCTCCTATATTACATATTGTGGGTATTGAGGCCGGTTTTGCGCCAGCAAAATATCCGCCGCTCTCGGCGGATAAGTCCTCAATTCCGTAAATGAAAGACGCAGTCTTTCATATTTAGCACTCATAGCTTTCGCTTGCGAAAGCTTCGTATTATGGGAATTGAGGGCGGTTTTGCGCCAGCAAAATATCCGCCGCTCTCGGCGGATAAGTCCTCAATTCCG
>CAZUUR010000035.1:7521-11761 GCA_964622815.1 uncultured Oscillospiraceae bacterium
TAAATGAAAGACGCAGTCTTTCATATTTAGCCTATAAAATCGCCAACGAACGTAACCTCGGCAGGGCCTTCCATATATACATGGCCGTTATCCGCAATGGTCACTGTGAGAGTGCCGAGCATAAGGCTAATCTCCACCTCTTTGCCCACCATGCCCGCGTGGCATAATATCGCCGCTGTGCTCGACGATCCGGTGCCGCATGCGAGCGTCATGCCTGCACCGCGCTCAAATGTGCAAACCTCAACATGGGTGGAGTCTATCCTGTGCGCGAAATTCGCGTTTGAACCATGCGGGAAGCGCGGCAGCTTTTCTATTATAGGGCCGTACTTCAAAATTTCCTTCTCGCTCAAGGCATCGGTAAGCACAACGGTATGCGGCACGCCTAAAAGGCAGGACGCTATTGAAAACTCCCTGTCGCCCGCGACTATTTTTTCAAATTTGCCATCGTTTTCATATTCGGGCACGCCCATATCAACCTTTGCCGCCACCATGGCGTTCGCGCCCACGGTGAGATCTATTTCCATAAGCCCAGCGAGCGTTTCTATAGTTAGATGCGTTTTTGGCACTATGGCATAATCATAGAGATATTTTGCAAAGCAGCGTATGCCGTTGCCGCACATCTCCGCCTCGCTGCCGTCGCTGTTCCATATACGCATAAGTGAATCATGCGCCGCATTCTCCGGCTCACATACCAAAATAAGCCCGTCCGCACCAACGCCGGTATGCCTATCGCAAATACGCCTCGCAAGGTCGGCCGGACTGCGCGTATCCGAGCGAATAGAGCCGTTTCTATCATCTATAATCACAAAATCGTTTCCCAGTCCGTGAGCCTTTGTGAACAGCATTTTTATTACCATAGCTTTCTTGTGCGAAAGCATCCTTTCATCGAAATTGAGCCGGGCGCAAAACCTTTCGCCGTATTTATTACCTATCAACGGTATTATACATTACTCCGCGTTCATTTACAACTTTTGGCTCACAATAACATAATCGCCTTAACCAGCGTGTCCACGTCCTCGCGCTTAGTCGCCCAAGAGGTGCAAAAGCGCAGCACGGCATAATCCTCATGCGTGCGGTCTATCGTTGCGAACGCAAAATCGCGCTTTAGCGCGTCCATTTTATCATACGGCATTTTTACAAACTGTTGGTTTGTGCCGTTTGGCGCAACCAGCTCAAAGCCTTTAGCTATAAACGCGGCCTTTATGAGCATGGCCATATCAACAGAATGCCTTGCCAGCTTATAATAAAGCCCGTCCGTAAACAACGCCTCAAATTGAAGCCCTAAAAGCCTGCCCTTTGCGAGCATGCCTCCCTTTTGCTTGATTATAAAGCGGAAATCCTTCTTTAGTTCGTCCCTCGTTATCACCACGGCCTCGCCAAAGAGTGCACCGTGCTTTGTGCCGCCGATGAAAAATACGTCCGTGAGCCGTGCGCAGTCCTCAAGCGTTAAATCGCAGCCGTCTAAGGTGAGCGCGCAGCCAAGCCGCGCACCGTCCATATAAAGGAGCATATCACTCTCGCGGCACACGCCGTAGAGCGCCTCAAGCTCGGCTTTATCGTATGTGGTGCCAAGCTCGGTGGGGTTTGAGATATAAACGAGCTTGGGCTTTGCTATATGCTCGTAGCTTTCATCGTTTTTATGGTCGAGAAAGGTTTTTTTCACCATTTGAGCGGTGAGCTTGCCATCGGGAGTATCGAGCGTATACACCTTATGCCCCGTGGCCTCTATAGCGCCTGTCTCATGCACGTTCACATGCCCGGTTTTCGCCGCCACAACACACTCGTGCGCTCGAAGCGCCGCCGAAATAACGGTGAGATTCGTCTGCGTGCCGCCCACGAGAAAGTGTATATCGGCATTACTGCCCTGATCCCCAAGCTCCTTTTTAATTAGCTCGCGGGCGCGGGCGCAGTAGGCGTCCTCTGAATAGGTTTCGGTGGACTCCATGTTGGTTTCCACGAGGCGCTTGAGCACGTTTTCGTGCGCACCCTCGGCATAGTCGCATTCAAAGCGTATCATCTTTATAACCATTGCTTTCGTTTACGAAAGCATCCTTTCAAAATTCTAATCGCAGGTTCAAAATTCTCATTTGGGCTGGTATCGCCATTGTAAGATGGCAAAAGCCGCAAATAAATGTTTGAAAGTTCACTTTCTCCTGATTTATTTAGGCAATCTTGCTGTAAGCATCAGGATATTGAGCGAAAATAAAAGCGCGAAGGTAAACAGCAGCGGCGCTAGTCTCAAAAGCTTATCGGTGGGCTCTTCGGCTATCTTCTGCGCGGCGGCTTCCGTCCCCGTTGGCGGCTTTAGCGTTTGAGCCTCCACCTTTTCAATATGCTCTATGAAATCTTTAAAGTGCTTTATCATGGGCGCCATATCGCCCGCGTCCATTTCGTCGAATAACTTTTTTAGCACCTCTCTGGCGCGCTTCTCGCGCACAGTGCTTTTTTTAATGCCAATATTATAGCATATAAGCGAAACCGCAAGCAGCGCCGCGCCCGCGGCTATATATATGAGCGCGCCCGCCTGCTCGCTCTGAAAGCCCAACACCGCATATTCGTTTGCAGCGCCGCCGCCATTTATTACGGCATAGAAAATAATGCCTATAACGCTTATCGTGAAGTGGATAACCATGCTCGGCTCTGCGCTGCGCGAGATATACGCCACCGCGCCCATTGCAGTGCAGGTGATGAATATGGGCAGCAAATTTACAAGATCGCAATGAAACAGCGCGAATATGAGCGATGAAAGAAGCACCGCCCCCACCGCGCGCTTTTTAAGGTTGTACGGGCGCTGTATATCCGCCCACGCGAAAAGCAGCACGCCGTGAAACAGCGTTTCCTCGGCTATGGCGGGTATCAGCGCGGATACCGCGAGAGTGCCTGCGATTCGCCAGCCCGATACATCGAGCTCCACCTTTGGAGCGGCGCTAAGCCCCAAGTATTTTGCCAAAAACTCGCAAAATGTGGAAAGCCCGCCCGAAAGCATGTATAGCGCAACGCCTATGGGCAGCGCAAGCAGCATCAGCGAGACAGGCACGCGCTTTAGCCCGAAGCGAAGCGGCGCAAATGGCTCCCTTTGCAGCTGCCAGAATAAGAACGCCGGCAGGAAAATAGCCCCAACCGACACGAAAAGCGCCGAGAGCGCACTCCCTCTTAATATATCGCCGTCCGCGTCAAATGTGCCCATGAGCATGCACACAGCCAAATATATGGTGGCCGCGAGCATAACAGTATAGTTCGCGCGAGTGGCGAGCGAAAGCTTTAGCTTCATAAAACCTCTCCAATAATGATGTTTACCCTCCATTTAAGCCTTCAATGGCTTAAATGCTATAAAATTCCGTAAGCGTCTCCCTTGGCGCGACTGCGACCTCAAAATCGTATATGCTGGCCTCATCAAGCGCACTCTCAACAGTTTTTTGCGCGAGTGATGGGAGATTATTCTCCTTTGAAAGATGTCCGAGCACCGCGCGTCTGACTCCGCTTTGATAAAGCTTTGTCAGCGCCGCGCCCGCGGCGTCGTTTGACAGATGCCCGTTATCGCCCAAAATGCGGCGCTTTAGCGGGTAGGGATACGGCCCGGCCTTTAGCATATCAACGTCGTGATTGGATTCAAGGAGCACAAGCCCTGCGCCCCTAGCCAGCGCCAGCATAGCCTCCGTCACATAACCCGCGTCCGTCATGGTAACAACGCGGCTCTCATTTTGCGTGAAGGCGAAGCAAACCGACTCGGCCGCGTCATGCGGGGTGGGGACTGTGCTCACCTCCATATCGCCAATATAAAACTCTCGCTCCGTTTCAAACGTGCGCATGAGCGCCTCCGGCACGTTTATGCCGGCAGGCATGGCGGCAAAGGTGCGTTCGTTCGCGTAAACCGGCACGCCATAGCGCCTTGCGAGTATGCCCACGCCGCGCACATGGTCTATGTGCTCATGGCTTATAAGTATGCCGTCGAGCGTAGTCGCGTCAACGCCTATTTTGCATAAAGCGTCCGTAACGGTGCGCCCCGCAAGCCCCGCGTCCACCAAAACGCGCGAGCCCTCGCTCTCAATATAGAGCGCGTTGCCGCTCGACCCCGAAAACAGCGAACAAAACCTCATATAGTCCCCTTAAATCCATCCTTAATGGGCGTTACAGCCCGAATATTATCCCCACTGCCGCCGCAAAGCCGATAAAAACCAGCGGATGCAGCTTTTTTGTCCATTTAAGATTGCTTACTACCATTATAAGCACAAACAGCACC
>CAZUUR010000036.1:0-9849 GCA_964622815.1 uncultured Oscillospiraceae bacterium
ATGCAGAAGGTGGGCATGGATCAGGGCGAGGTGAAGCGGACAATAAATAAGCAGATACTTTGGGTGTTCTTCCTGCCGCTTTTTGCCGCTATTGCGCATATAGCCGCGGCGAGCCCCATGATAATAAATATGCTAAGGGTATTTAACCTTCAGGACGGCGGCCTCACGCTCGCATGCGTGGCGGTAACGTCGGTCGTGTTCGCGCTGGTGTATCTTGTGGTGTATTGGCAGACTGCAAAGGTGTATTATAGGATAGTTTCCACTAAGGGGGAAAAGCGCTGACGCGCTTTTGCTCTGCGCGAGCAGCGGGTATTTTGGGGCAACCCCCCGCAGGGGCAACCCCGCCCCGGAGGGGCAATCTTCCCAAAAGGGGCATTCCCAAAAGGAGCGCGCCCCCTCCTTAGGGGCGCAGAAACCCCTTTACCCTATGTAAACCTCAATATCCCCCACCTCATCTACATACACAGCAAACCCGTTCTTCTCACCTACGGGGAATGCCTCATAGTATTTGCCCTCAACACATACATATATGCGCTGCGTCGCAGGGTCAAAACCATCATGCTCAAATGTGCCAAAGATGCACTTTAGCCCCGATGCATGCGCCGTCACACTCACAGAGGCGCTGACGCGCGCCGCCGTATCGGGCGCAAGCGTCTCCACAGCCTGCATCACGGGCGCTGAGAGTACCAAATTCGGTATGTTCCGCTCCACAAGCTCCACTACTATCGCGTCTGCCTCGCTTGCCTCGGATACAGTATAATTATACGGAAATTCAGTTGAATATACCACACGTCCGGCGTTATTTGATATATACGGCAGCAGCGCTATGGCAAATGAATCGCGGAAAACCGTGAGCCTTAGAGCGCTGCTGCTTGCAGACGTTGCAAACGTGGTATCCTGATTTATGCGCGTGCCATCGTCGTAAACGAAATTCTCGGCAATATCATACGCCGGATACGCGCCCGTGCCGGAGACGGAGGGCAGCACGAAATTGTGCAGATCGCCCTCATACCCGTATTTGTCAATAGCTGCGGCGGAGGCGTAATCATCGTAATAATGCCCGCGTGCCGCAGCGTCCATTATCGCGCGATAGGCTATGAGCGCGCCACGCGCGTTCCAGTGAGTATCCTCAAGGTGATAGAGCATACCGTCGGCCTTGTGCGCCGCTAATAGCCCCGCGAGGTCAACCGTGTCAACACCGGCCGCGCTGAGCGCTTTATAGAGCATTTCGCGGTTGCTTTGAGCATCGGCTTGGTAATAGCGGGAGGGCATAAACTCAGGGTATACGGTATTTTTATTCGGTGCGGCGCAGAATATAAAGCGTTGTGAGCGTGCGTTGGCCGCTTGGGACATTATCCTCAAAACGCTTGCGGCGCGGGCAATATCGTATTGACTCATTGTGTTCGTGCGCTGATAATCGCTTAGCGTATCCGCAAAAAAAAGCATACGGCCGCCGCCGCCATTTTGCCCGACTATTGTTTTCGTGTTGAGCGTATCGCCAAGAGCGCCCATGGTAAGTGCGTTTATGGTGGATACCAGCTCCTCGCGCAGAGCGAAATGATCCTGAAGATAATCGTCGAAATTTTTGGGAAAATCGAGGTTTGCCTCGCCGCGCACGAATAATTCAGGCTCGCGGGCGAGCGGGCGCTTCTCCTTATTTTGGCCGGTTACGCCAAGGAGCATCAGCGCGGCGGGCAGCGCCAAAACAGCCATTATAAGCGCCGTGAAGGCAATATACGGTAATTTGGTTGATTTTCTCGGTTTGACAGCCTTAGACATTTTTCCTCCCACGCGCTAGAACCTAAAATAAATAAACGGATTATATGCCGACGTTGAAAGATACATAATGCTCAATATCAGCACCACCACGCTCAGCGCGTAAATTAAGCTGTTGGCCTCCCGCGAACGCGGCGAGCCGGACAGCGTGAGCTTTTCGCCTAAATTATGAAGCGCACTCGTCGCGCCGACAATTCCCGCGATGAGCGCGGCGATAAATATTGGCGAGAAAATGCGCGTGAACGCCGCAAGCTGCGCGGGTGTGGACGCAAAGCCCGTGAACATGGCGCTTAGCATGCCAAACGCCGCAGTCATGTTCTCCGCGCGGAACACCACAAACCCCACTGTTACCACCAGCAGTGTGTAAACATGCCTTAGCGCACGCGGCCATTTTTTCACGTTTACCGCGCTTTCGAGCATCAAAAAGCCGCCGTGCCACAGCCCCCACACCGCGAAATTCCAGCTTGCGCCGTGCCAAAGGCCGGTAAGCAGAAATACCGTCAGCCGGTTTATTGCGGTGCGAAGCCTGCCTTTGCGGTTGCCGCCGAGCGGAATGTACACATATTCCTTAAACCATGTGGAAAGCGATATGTGCCAGCGCCGCCAGAACTCCTGCACGGAGTCCGCAATATAGGGATAATTGAAATTTTCGCGGAAATGGAAGCCGAACATGCGCCCAATACCTATGGCCATATCGCTGTAGCCCGAAAAATCAAAATAGATCTGCAATAGATACGCAATAGCGCCAAGCCACGCAAGCGGTGCGTTCACGCTTTCAAGCGCGTAGACGGCGTCGGCGGCGGAGGCGAGGGTGTTGGCTATGAGCGCCTTCTTGCCCAAGCCGAATATGAAACGGCGAAGCCCCGCCGCAATGTCCTCAGAGGTCGCTTGGCGCGAGACGATTTCCTCGGCAACGTCGTGATATTTAACTATTGGCCCTGCGATAAGCTGCGGAAAGAGCGAAATATAGAGCAAAATATCAAAAAAATTGCGGCCGGGCGCACATTCGCCGCGATAAACGTCTATGGTGTAGCTCATGGCCTGAAATGTGAAAAACGATATGCCTATGGGCAGCGCGATATTCGCCAGAGGCAAATTCAGCGCAAACACGGAATTTACTGTTGAAATAAGGAAATCCGTGTATTTAAACGCCACGAGCGAACCGATATTCCATATTACGGTAAGCCAAAGCACTATCCGGCGTATACGCGCGGTTTGGCCGGGTTTGAGCGCGCGGGAGAGCAGATAGTTTACGAGCGTGGTCAATATCATCAAAAGGACGTAAACCGGCTCGCCCCAAGCGTAAAAAACGAGACTGAATATGATGAGCAGCGCGTTTTTGAGACGTATATCCCTCAAAAGCAGGTTCAATATGAATACTGCCGGAAGAAATACAAATAGAAATGTGGGTGATGAAAATACCATAAACGCCTTTCTTTGTGACGCAAGCTGCGCCCGCAAGTGGGTGGTGCAAGCGTGTCCGTGGGATATGGACTGCGGAATTGTGCCTTGCTTGCGGGGGTGGACATACGTAGGAGTTGCAGAAAAACGCGGTCGAGTCAAGATTCGACCCTACATATTGCGTGAAAATATCGCCACAATAACTCGTATTTGCGTAGTTCCTTGCGCAATCGCAACCGCCGAGAACGCAAAGCGTATCCAAACGCTAACCGCCTTCGGCGGTTTGCGTATTTAGTAGCTCGGCGAATATACATACACCTTTTCTACCGTATCCCCTTTATATTCAAACTGTATCCGCTCGGCGTTCACGTCCTGAGCATCGCCGGTGAGGGAATAGGTGAGATAACCGTCGTCAAATTCCTTTGCGCCATCGTAGCACGCTCGCACAGCGGCAAGCGTATCGCCCACCTTTGCGCCGCGAAGCGTTTGATATTTGTCGCTCGTAAAGGTGAACATTTCAACTAAATCCTTGCCGTCAACAGGCACGGTGTTCACGGTTATGCCGTCGAAAATGTATGTCTTGTCCTTACCGTCATATACGCAGCTCACCATTTCGCTATACTCAAAATCTTCGCCCAGCGCCGCTAAAACCGCGCTCGCGTCCTCGCGCAGATAAAAAACCTTGCCGTCTATTGAAACGCCGAGGTCAGCCTTTGTAAATTCGCCGCTTGGTGCGGCCGTGGACGCGGCGGGCGCGGAGCACGCGCACAAAAGGCACGCGCACAAAAGCGTGAGCAGCGCCGCTGTAATAATTTTTTTCATGGTTTTTCCTCCTGCATCATGTTTAGTTTTGTGAGGTCTATATCGGTGGTCATGTATTTCGCCTTGTCAAGATCCGAAAAATGCCACCATTCGCTTTCGATATAGCTAAAGCCGCAGCTTTCCATAACCGAGGTCATGTAATCGACGTTCTTGCGCTGCTCGTCCGTCCACGTCTTGCTAGCGCGGGCGCTGTCGTCTGAAAAGGTGTGCATGGGCGTTGGAAAATCAAGAAGCTGGCCGCTTTCGTTAAGCAGCGCCATGTCCACCGCGCAGCCGCGATTGTGGTTTGAAGCGGTGGTATCGGGATTGGCTATCCAATGCTTGTTTTTTACAACCTCGAAAAGCCTGCGCTGCACGCTCTTGGGGCGATACGCGTCAAAAATCTTTAAGGTGTAGCCATCGTTTATAAATATCTCAAACGCCTTTTGGAGCTTTAGGGCGCAATCGCGCTGCATGAGCGGCACGCTGCGGCCGTATAGCGGCTCGCCTATGACGTTGTTTTCGGTGTTGAAAAGCAGCTCATATTGCGCATCGGGCAAGTACAGCCTTAGGTCAACGAGCTGGTTCACAAGCGTCACGGGGTTGCCGTCCTTATCGGTGGTGTGCTCGGTTTCCTCCGGCAGATACGCATATAGCGGCGTCTCGCGTTCCACGACGAGGTCGGAGGCGATATAGCCCTCCGTGCCGTTTGCAAGCGAAGCGAAGGTAAAGCCGTTTTCCTCGCCTATATAGGTCAATTCGTCCTCATATTTTAAAGTGAGAAGTATATTGTCCGTCTCGGCCGACGGTTCAGAGCGGAAATTCGCCTCGTTGGCGCGCACCTTGAGCATGACCGGCGCAGGCGTCGGGGTTGGCGTTGGCGAAGGCGTGGGTGCGGCGGGTATAAATGCCGTGGCCGCCGGCGGTGTTTCAACGTGAATATCCAAATACTCCGTCGGCAAAGGCGCGGAGCATGCGCAAAGCGCCGCCGCGAGCGTGGCAGCCGCGAAAAGCACTATATTTTTGAGGGTATTGCGCATTTGCACCTCTCTTTGTTGCGGTGACGGCGGGGAAAAACGGCAGAGGGACTTTGCGGCGGGAGCAAGCCCCGCCCTACGCCTATCAACCTAATGCCTTTATGCCCTCCTCGTCCGTGGGGTCTATGCGCTTGCCGTTGCGGCTTGGAACGTCCGATGAGGACGTGCCGCGCGGCGCGCCGTTGACTATTTCCAAAATAGTGCCGTCGGGGCAATTATCGTATATGAATTTCGCCGCCTCCGTCACCATGCGCAGACACCCGCCGGTGGAGGCTTTGCCTATGCCAAGCTCGCCGTCGTAATACTTGGGCCAGAGCATGCCGGGGTCAGCGCCGCCGTATAAAGGCGAGTGGATATACAGATGCTTCTTGTACAGCGTGGCGTATTGCGCCGTGCCGCCGTCGGGGAAATCATGCCAGCGCTCGCGCTCGCTTGAAAGCTCAAACGTGCCCGCCGGGGTCTTGTTGCCGCCGTGCGCTATGCGATAGGTCTTATACACTTGAGTATATTGGCCGGAAGCGTCCCGCTCATATATGGTGAGCGTGAAGCTTTCCTTTTCAACATATAAATAATAAGGAAGCTCGCCCGACGCGACCGGCGCGGACGGCGCTTGCGTTTGCGCGGGAGTTTGCGCCGCGGTGGGGTCGGGCTGCGCCGCCGTGGGGTCGGGCTGCGCGGGGTCGGCAACGGGAGTCTGCGCGGGGTCGGGCTGCGCGGGCGTTGCGTCAATGGGCGCAGGCGCAGCGGAAGCCCCCGTGTCGGGGGTCTTGTCCGGCACGACGAGATATGGAAGCGTGTTGCCGGAGGAATCCGTCGCCACAGGCACGTCCACATCCACCGTTACGGCGGGCGTGGCGGCGCAGCCGGTCAGCGCGGCCGTTGTGAGTGCGAGAAATATCAAAAAAACGCGTGAAAATGAGCGTTTGCTTTTCATTTGCAGCCATTGCCCTTTTAATTGGAGTGAGGGCATCCTTTCCTTGCGCGATTACTTACGACGTATTTTACTACAATCTCGCTTTTATGTCACTGCTAAATGAAGAAATGTAACAAACGCGGCGCGGCGCTAAAATTTTCAAAGTGTGCAGCGAGCACACCACTTTTTAATAATGGGTGCTGTATAATGGTTACAAATAATTTCTTTGGAGGTAATCAACATGTCGCCTTTAACACTATTTATCCCATTGCTGCTCATTGGCACGTTCATCTCCTCAAAGAGCAAAAAGGCCGGCGCGATATTTGATATTTGCTGGACTGTGGGCGTATTGATATACGCGCTCGCCGTCATGGCGGACGGCGGACAGCTTCTGCTTTTCAATATCGAGCTGCCGAATTTCCTCATAATTGTGATAATTCTCGCGGGTCTTGCCGGCGAGATAGTAACGCTTGTTAAGCTTAAAAACGAACAGCCCGCTCAAGACAAGATATACGCGGCGAACGCTCTGCCGGTGGCGGAGGGCGTTGAGGCTATCGAGGGCGAGGCGCGCGTGATGCTCAGCCGTCCCTCGCAATTAGTGGCAAACGGCGTTGTGAACGCGGTTACATTTAACGATAAGGATTACGGCAACCTTTCAGACGGCGCGGCTATTGAACTAATATCGCGTCAAAGGTATAATAAACTGACGGTTTTCTTCGGCGCAAAGCCCGCGACGCTCGAATTTGAGCTTCAAGCGGGTGAAAGCCGCACCGTCACGGTGAAGAATACCATTTCATCAGTAACGATAGCGTTGAATACAGAGCCGTGCGTGGAAGCGTCAAGCCTGTAGGCAAAACTGGGAATTTTGACGTATGAGTCTCACATCAAAACCACACGCAAAGGAGCACTATTATGGAAACAATCACAAAAAAGCCCCTCAACCTTCTCAACTGGGCGTTTATAACGCTCGCTGCATGGTTAGTTGCATTGCTTGTGTATGACGGACTTGGCTTTGCTGACAGATTCTTCACGGACTTTGGCCTTTGCCTGTTTGCGCTCGTGACCGCGCTGACGGCGATAGACGCGCTCAAGCGCGGCCGCCTAAATGTTTTGGGCTGCGTCGGGTGCGCGGTGGGCGCGGCTTTCGCCGCGTATATGGCGGCGTTTGCGCAGCTAAACGAACAGCTTATGGCATCGCATTACGCGAGCGAGTATCGCTTCGAGTTTGGCGATGTTATCTCCTCTGAACTGTTCACAAGGCTCATAATAGGCGGCCTCGTCGTGGCAGCGCTAACCATAGCGCTCACGGTTTTTGCCAAAAAGCTTAAAGCGCCCGTAACTGCGGCTGTTTTGGCGGCGGCGTTTTTCGCATACGGCTTTATTGCCGCACAGCGCGGCATTTTGGCGGCGCTGGCGCTGGCGGTATTCGGCTTCGTTATCTATATGCTCCTGATTGTGCAGGACGGCTTTGAAAATAAAAAGGGCGGCGGCTTTTTGCGCTTTGTGCCGCTCATAGGCGCGGTTGTCGCGTTTATAATAGGCTATGCGGGACGCATGATGGATAGCGATTTTCTCATGTTCGCCGTGCCTATGCTCGCGCTCGCGGGCGCGGTTATCGCCGCGTGCGGCAAGCTCAGCGGCGTGCGGCTTGCGCTCGTGGCGTCGATAATGCTGCTTTTCGCGGTGATAATGTATGCCTTGGGCATAAACGGCGAGGCGGAAAAAATAATTTATGTGATACCGCTGCTGGTGAATATCATAGCGTCGGGTTGGGGCTTGACGCGATACAAAAAATAGCGGGGCATTTCACGAGCGACCATTTGGAGGTTTCGTAATGAAAAGAGCTTTTTGCAGCATCTCCCTTTTTCTTGCTGTCGTGCTGCTTGCGGGCGCTTTTTCCGCCTGCGCGGGCGCGAACTACAAAAAATACGCCGATAACATCAGGGGCTATTCTATGGCGGACTTGATAGAGGCGTTTACAGAGCTGAAGGATTACAAGGATTCAGCCGAGGTGCTCCAAATGCTTCAGGCACTCGATTCTCATGAGTTCGCGCGCGCGTGCGAGCTTTACGCGGTCTATCGCGCGGGTGAAGAAAAGGCCATAAAGAATGATAAGCAATGGCTCGATTTGATGCGGGAAAATCTTTACTCCACCAAGGAGGCCAAAGCCAACCCGCCCGCGCCGGAGAAATTTTTCGAGGCGTACAGGCTCGGCTACGCGCCGTATATGCACACTCTGGACGAATTTGACGCCTATGATGAGGACGCTTATCTTTTCACGCGCGGCACGCCTGAAAATATTCAGTTATTTTTTAAAAAGGAATATTGCCGCCTCGGCTTTGACTCGCTTGATGCGCTCAAGGCCGCGTGCGGCAAAGACCCTGCGGGCAAGCTGATAATCGTGGTCAATTCCGAGGCTAAAAACAGCGGCCTCACGGATAACTTGGATATAACGGCCATGCTCACGCTTCCGGAGGAATATTTCCCCACGAGCTTAAACGAGGTTGAATACATGGTGCGCATAAGCTATGAGCGCGGCAATGTGGGGGCATACAACACGGGCGCGGCGGCTGTGCGCGAGAGCATAAGGGTGACGCTTGAGCATCTGCCCGATGGCGAAATTCTCTTTGAAAACGTTACCCTGGGCGGCATGCCGCCCAATACCACTCGCGTGCCTGAGGGCTCTACGCTCGATATAACGGGCAAATCCCCCGATTGGCCCAGCGCCGCGCGTGACTCGGCTCGCGCCGTTTGCATGGCGATAGGCGGCAGCGAGGGCGACTATGATTATATTGTGCGCGACGGCGGCGCGGTGATATTAAACTATCGCGGCGAGGGCGGGGAGGTTATAGTGCCGGAGAGTCTCGGCGGCTATCCCGTGAGGGTTATCGGCGCACCTGCTTTTTCAGGCGATACATGGTGGGATAAAAATGATTTAACGTCTATTGCGCTGCCCGATACGGTGGTTAAAATAGCCGAAGCGGCGCTGCAATATAATCTCGCGCTAACGAGCGTGACGCTTGGCAGCGGAATAAAGGAGATAGGCGCGAGCGCTTTTAACAGATGCTCCGCGCTTTCGCGGCTAACGCTTCCTCAAGGGCTTGAAAAGCTTGGCTCGCGTGCGCTGCAGGGGCTAAACAGCCTTGAATACATATATATCCCCCAAACGCTTACCGATTTTGCGGATAATTTCAGCGGCAGAAACATGGATAAAAACGAGGAGGAAAATCTCGTTTTTCACGGTCCGGCGTCCGCGCCGGCCAAGGCCGCCGTAATCGAGGGCGGATATAATTGGCAGGACGAATAGGCGGGGGGCGGAGGCATTTGATGCTTTGCGTTCTCACAATGCCAAATTAAGGCTGGCCGCGTATCCCGCCCGTCAAAACCTATCTTCGGAGGCTGCATTATGAAAAAAATATTTGTCACAATAGCATCAACGCTCCTTGCGGCGCTTGCCCTCACCGCCTGCTGCGGCGTGCGCGCGCCGCTCTCAGAGCCGAGTGAGGACGCGACCCCCGCGCCCGTGACTACAAATAAGCCCAAGCCCACCCCAAAGCCTTACGACGCTTTCTACGACGAATTTTGCGATATGGATTTGGACAGCATAGTGGCCGAGGCCATGGCGGAGGGGTATCCGGAGGAGAAAAGCTTCGAGTGCGACCCCTCGCTTATAAACGCGAGCGACGTTTTCGGCCTTGCGTGCTTTTTGTCAAAGGACGACGAGCGCACGGCGGCGGAGGTAATAGCCACCGGCGTTAATGTGGATACGGCGGCTGATATTGCGGGCGGCGCGAGCATAGTGAACGAGAGCATGTACGCGCCCGCGGACGCGATAATAGATTACAACCACCCGGACAGGCTCAACGAAATAGCCGCGCGCGGCAGGCACATATTGGTGTTCGGCCGCCTCGTGGGGCTTGA
>CAZUUR010000036.1:9859-11196 GCA_964622815.1 uncultured Oscillospiraceae bacterium
CTTGACGAGGTGGATATATATGTAAACGAGGGCGGTTCTGGCTGTAAAAGAATAACCGAGGTGCGCATACCCGCGGGAATAGGCACGCTAAGCGGCGGCGTTTTCAGCGAGTGCGAGAAGCTTGCCGATGCGTATATACCTGCAAGCGTTGAATGCCTTAACTGGGGGTGGGAGGGCAGCGAGCCGTTTTACGGCTGCCCGATAACGCTCACTATCCACTGCGCACAAGGCTCAACTGCGGATATTATGGCGCAGAGAATGCGGTTTAAGGTTGCGTATGATTGATAGAAGGAAGTACGCTTGCCAAACGTTCAGCGTGCGAATGCCGCGGGACGCGGAGGAAATGGCGGCGTCCGACACAGTTTCCTGCATGTGCTGACCTGCGCTTGGCATTACAACGCTTCGCACTCTTTGGCAACACCCCCGTAGGGTACGGCAAAATCGCAAATTTTGACGTACCGCGACCACGCAACAACGATGTTTATAGTCGCGGCTACTCTTACAACGCGCTCGATATGCTCGCCTACACCGCCCCGGAGTGCGGTCTTGGCGGCGGGACGTTTTCAGACGGTGAGTTTCTCGTTGTGAACGGCGCGCTGCTAAAATATTATGGTGAGGGCGGCACGGTGAATATTCCCGATGGTGTTACACTTATTCTCAGGGCAGAAATTGCTTTGAGGGCAGGAGCGATATTGAAAAGCTCGTGCTAAACGACGGGCTTTTGCTGCTTGGCGGCGAGGCGTCCGGCGAGCTTATCATACCGGACGGCGTTAAGCGCGTGGGCTGCGAGGCGTTTTACGGCTGTGCCGAAAACCTTACCATACATTGCCCCAAAGGCTCAAGCGCGGAGGAGATGGCGATAAGGCTGGGGATTAAGGTTGTGTATGATTATCATCGGAGGTGAGTGCGATGATGTATCCGTTTATGACGCTTGACAAAGATATAGAGGTGGTTCATTCTCAGCTTTTAGCTAACGATCGCGTAAAGGTATATTTTGAGCAGCCTGTATGCGGCGGGTTCAAAAGCGCCGTGTGCTATTTGCCGGAATATAAATGGGAGGACGTAGTGGGCTTCACGTCCGACGGGCTTTCGGAGCTGCAAAATTATTTAGAATCCACCGCCCATCTTATTTACCGGTTTTCAAAGGAAGAGGGCTTTGGAGGTGGTCAACAAGTGGTACGACTTTTTTGATCAGATACGATACTACTGCTAAACTTTCATGCTTTGCCGCGAGCATATATTTTGCGAGCTTTCTTGTAAACACCACTCCTTTGTGGTATGCTTTCACCCGTGAATAATTCAAGGCAAAAACATGCCCTGCTTATACGCAACGGCTT
>CAZUUR010000037.1:0-11189 GCA_964622815.1 uncultured Oscillospiraceae bacterium
ATTTCGCCGCCGGCGGGGCAGCTCTTTATCAGCTCGCGCGTTAGCATTACGGGTTCGGGACATGCCAATCCTCTTGCGTCTATCTTATCCATTATTATAGCCTCCCAAATGTGAAATATATAGATTTATCAACTCGTTTGCCTATTTTTACTTTTTCGCCCTGTTTATATTGGCGAAGGTGATTATGCCCGTTACCACAAAGCCTATTATAACGGCTATCATGCCGTTCACCGTCGGCCCTTTGGCTGATGAAGCAAGGCCGAAATTGTGGCAGAATGCCGCGCCCACCAAGAGCCCTATCACAGTAATGGCCGAATCCGAGTTGCCCTCGCCCGCGAGCACAAGCTGTCTGAGCGGGCAGCCGCCAAGCAGCACGCTTGCCCAGCCAACCAGCGCCATGCCGAGGAAATTCCACAGCCAATCGGTATGCGCAACGGACTGCTCCGCAAAGCCGAGGTTGAATTTGCCAAGTATGAGATTGCCCACTACAACCGTTACTATTATTGCTATTGTGCCCCAAAGAAGATGCATGTCCTTAAACATAAACACATCGCGCAAACCACCTGCCATGCAAAGGCGGCTTCTCTGCGCCGCAATACCCACGACTGCGCCGCACACGAGCGCTATGAGCCAAAATGCGCGTTTCGAGCCGGGTCCCTCAGTGGAATTTAAGAACAGCGCCGGTACCAGTAAGAACAGAAGAAAGAGCACAATGCTCACAACGGGCAGCGCGCCGCCCTCAAGCGAGCTTTGCTGATATGTGCGCTTGAGCGAGAAGCCCTTGTTAAGCGCGATAACGCCGCCGAATATACCGGCTGCAAAGCCCACGAGGCCAACTATCGCGTTGAGATCGCCGCCGCCTATTCTTAGCACCATTCTAAGCGGGCAGCCAAGGAACATCAGCGCGCCTACCATCACAAAGAAGCCGAGTATAAAGCGAGTGAAGGGCGATGAGCCGCCGCGCGGCTTAAACTCTCGCTTGATTAGCGATATTGCAACCGCTCCAAGCATTATTCCAACTATTTCAGGACGGAAGTATTGCACTGCGCCCGCTTGATGCAGCCCCAGCGCACCAGCGGTGTCGCGAATAAAGCAGGCTATGCAAAAGCCCATATTGCCGGGGTTGCCCGTGGCCGAAAGCAGCAGCGCCGCAAGACCGACGAGCACGCCCGTGATAATTACTCCGAGATGTTTTTTCATTTTCTCTCTCCTTTTTTTATACAGTGTGGTACACTGTTGTTATGGCAACGTTATATTATCACAAGGAGAACGCATTATGCAAGGTGTATATTTCGACAATGCGGCCACGTCTTTCCCCAAAGCGCCTATGGTGGGCGCGGCGGTTGCAGATTATTTGGATAATATAGGCGCAAATGTAAACAGGGCGAGCTATCCATGTGCGGCGAAGGCGTCGGTCACGCTTTTGAGGCTGCGCGAAAGGCTTTGCCGCATGTTCGCCTGCGAGCGTGAGGAGCTGTGCACGCTTATGCCCGGCGCGACATTTGCGCTCAACACGGTTTTAAAGGGAAGCCTGTCTCCGGGTGATCATGTGATAGTTACAAGCATGGAGCATAACGCCGTAATGCGTCCCGCTGTGGAGCTTGAGGCGCGCGGCGTGGAGCTGAGCGCGGCAAAATGCGCTCCGGACGGCACACTCGACCCCGACGAGCTTAAAAAGCTGATAAAAAGCAATACAAAGCTAGTTTTAACGCTGCACGCTTCAAATGTGTGCGGCACAGTGCTCCCAATAGCGCAAATTGGCGCTTTGTGCCATGAGCGCGGAATACCGTATTGCGTGGACGCGGCGCAGACGGCGGGAATACTGCCTATAGATATGAAAAAGATGCACATAAACGCGCTCGCCATGCCAGGCCATAAAGGGCTTTTAGGCCCTGGCGGCATAGGCGCGCTGCTCCTTGAGAGCGAGTTTGCAAAAAGCCTGCGCCCGATTATTACCGGCGGCACGGGAAGTCGTTCGGACAGCTTCCATCAGCCGCAGGAGCTGCCGGATAAATTTGAATCGGGCACACTTAATATCCCCGGTGCTTTTGGGCTTTGCAAGGCGCTTGAATACGTTGAAAGCAACCGTGAGGCAATTTATTTGCATGAAAAACGGCTTACCGCCCGCTTTATGGACGGTTTAGCCGTGATAAAGGGCGTCTTTGTTCCGGGAGCGCCCGCCGATGGGCGCGTGGGCGTTGTGAGCGTTGATTTCATAGGCGCGGATAATGCTCAGGCTGCGTTTGCGCTTGAAACCGAATACGGCATATTCACGCGGTGCGGCCTCCATTGCGCTCCCGCCGCTCATAAGACGCTTGGCACATATCCGCAGGGTACGGTGCGCTTTTCCTTCGGGCATGAGAGCACCGCTGAGCAAGTGGATATGGCCTTGGACGCCATAACGCGCGTCGCGGAGGAATTATGCTGATTGGTAAAAACGTGATCTTGAGGGATTTTTGTCAGAGCGATATACAAAAGCGCGTACTATGGGAAACTGAGCAGACCGAGTGGCAGCTTTGGGACGCGCCGTGGGAATACGAAGGGCTTTCCTCCGCCGAGCGCGAGGCGGAGCTTGAGCATTACACGGCTATGATGCGCTCATGGGTGGATAAATTTGCTTTAATGCCAAAGGATGCGCCGCGAAGCGGCTTCCAGATAGATTATAAGCCCACGGGCGAATATATAGGCTGGTGCAACAGCTATTTTTTGGACGATGATTATTGCTTCACAGATGAAAAAACCGCACGCATCGCCATAGGCATAGATATTCCCGAGCTGTCCGCGCGGGGCAAGGGCTGTGCGCTTGAGGCGCTGACGCTTTTTGTGGATTACCTAATAGCTTCGGGCAAGACCGATATTTATACGCAGACATGGTCGGGCAACTCGCGCATGATAGCGCTCGCACAGAAGCTGGGCTTCTATGAGTGTTGCCGCAAAACAGGCATACGCCTCGTGCGCGGCGAGAAATACGATGGGCTTACATTTAAATTGAAAATAACTGTTTAAAGGAGAAAACCTATGCTGGAGCTTCCTGAAAGCTATACTTATGCAGGGCAAATGCGGCAAGCGCTTGCTTCAAAAACCGTAGAGCGGGTGATAGTGGGGCAAACGCCTCACCGCTTCGCCTTTTATTCAGAGCATAAAGATGAGTATGAGCAGCTTCTAAAGGGACGTGCCGTAATTGGTGCAAAAAATCTCGGCGGCATACTCGAGCTTGATTTTGATGGCTGCTTCATTTATTTTTCCGATGGCTCATACCCTAAGTTTTATGATGGCGAGCCGCCTTTAAAGCACCAGCTCCTAATAGGCTTCACAGACGGCACGGGTTTCACCGTATCCGTGCAGATGTATGGCACGCTGCACGCTTATAAGACGGGAGAGTGCCGCCATGATTACTATATTTCATCGGCAACGCGGCTTAACCCGCTGTCGGAAGGGTTCACATTTGATTATTTCAATTCGCTTTACAAGCCAAATGGCAAGAAGCTTTCCGCCAAAGCGTTTCTAGCCACTGAGCAGCGCATACCGGGTATTGGCAACGGCGTTTTGCAGGATATTCTTTTTGCGGCCAAAATAGACCCTCGCTTTGATATGCGCGATGCAACTCAGGGCGATATGTTCGATTTATATCAGTCCGTCTGCTCCGTGATAAAAAAGATGTGCGAGGAAGGCGGCAGAAACACGGAAAAGGATTTTTTCGGCAATTCAGGCGGCTATGCATGCGTGCTTTCAAAGGCCGCTTTGGGCACAAGCTGCCCGCGCTGCTCAGAGCTTATAGATAAAGCGCCATATATGGGAGGCGCGGTGTACTTCTGCCAAAACTGCCAGAAAAGATAATATTGCCGGCATAATGGGCGTGCTTCCGCGCGGATACGCCCATTTTTTATGCCATTATTTGTGAACGCTTTTTTAACAAAACCACTGTACAAATTAAAGAATATATAGTATTATACAGCCAGGATAAAAAAGTATTTGCACACCAAATTTTTTTTAAGAGTAGAGGCGGAGGATTAAAGTGAAAAACATACTTGGATACCGATGCACTATATGCGGAGTCGAGCTGCCTTACACTGAGCTTATGACATGCCCTCACTGCGGTGAAAAGGGCATACTTGACATCGTATTTGATTATAGCTACATAAGGACAATATTTAATAAGGAAGCTCTTGCTAAAAATAAAGATAACAGCATGTGGCGCTACAGCCCGCTTATGCCGCTTGAGCCGCGTGATTTTTCGCCGTTTCTTAGGGTGGGCTTTACTCCGCTCTATAAATCGCAGCGCCTTGGCGACGAGCTTAACATAAAGCTCTATATAAAGGACGATGGGTTAAATCCCACTGCATCGTTAAAGGATAGGGCGAGCGGAGTTGCGGTTGCAAAGGCAATAGAGCTTGGCTACGACACTATTGCCTGCTCGTCAACGGGCAATGCGGCGTCATCATGCGCGGGCAATGCGGCGAGAATGGGAGTAAAGACCGTTATATTTGTGCCGCAGCGCGCGCCAGAGGGCAAGGTGGCGCAGCTTATGATATTTGGCGCAAGGGTAGTATCCGTAATGGGCGACTATAAGGCGACGTTTGATTTATCAAAGGCCGCCATTGAGAAATATGGCTGGTATAATAGAAATGCGGGCATAAACCCGATACTTACCGAGGGCAAAAAGACAGTCGCGCTTGAAGTGGCCGAGCAGTTAAATTGGAATGTCACCGATTGGGTGGCATGCAGCGTGGGCGACGGCTGCACAATAGGCGGCGTTTATAATGGCTTCAATGATCTGTATGAATTAGGCATGATAGAGCGCATACCGCGAATACTTGGCGTGCAGTCAAAGGGCTGTTGCCCGTTTGTTGTGGCGGCTGAAAATAACGAGCCGCTAAAGCCAACGGAAGAAAACACGCTTGCGGATTCTATAGCCGTGGGCGTGCCGCGTAATCCTGTAAAAGCGCTCCGTGCCGTGAGCGCTTCACTGGGCAGATGGATAGCCGTGAGCGACGATGAAATTCTTGATACCATGCGCGTGCTTGGCCGCACGGAGGGCGTTTTCGGAGAACCTGCGGGCGTTACGGCGACGGCGGGTATTAGAGCTGCCGTGAAGGCCGGCATAATAAAGCCGGGCGAGAGCGTCACCACAATTTCAACCGGAAGCGGCTTAAAGGACGTTAAAAATGCGCTTCGGGCGGCGGGTAAGCCAACGCTGTGCGAACCAACGCTTGATGCGCTTGACAAGAGCGGAATACTGGATTAAAGTATATTAGTTAAAGGCATGAGCAAATTTGCTCTGTTTTTAGCGTTTCATGGGTCTTCAGCGCGTCAAATAAGGGCGTCGCTTTAGATATATTTTTTTAGGAGGAAATAACACATGAAGAAAACCATTACGCTCATAGTAGCTCTAATGATGGTTCTTGCGCTTGTCGGGTGCTCAGCTCAGCCGACAACTACTCCCGTAGCGCCCGCTACAGAGCCTGCCGCACCCGCTACAGAACCTGCAGCGCCCGCTACTGAGCCCGCAGCTCCTGCTGATGCCGCCACTTTCAAGGTTGGCGTCATACTTGTTCATGACGAGAACTCCGGCTATGATCTTGCTCATATTGATGGCGTGAAGGCTGCTCAGGCGGCGCTTGGCCTCACCGATGATCAGATCATCTACAAGTACGACATTCCCGAAGACGAGACTTGCTACGACACCGCTGTTGATCTTGCCGAGCAGGGCTGCAGTATCATCTTCTCCGATTCCTACAGCCATCAGTCCTACATGATGCAGGCTGCCGCTGAGTATCCGGACGTGTTCTTCGTAGCCTGCACCGGCGACACCGCCTCCATGCAGCCTGTTAAGAACGTTGCCAACATGTTCCCCTACACTTTCCAGAGCCGTTATGTCTCCGGTGTTGTTGCGGGCATGAAGCTCAAGGAGCTCATTGACGCCGGTACCGTGACCGATCCCTATGTGGGTTATGTCGGCGCGTATCCGTACGCTGAAGTGGTTTCCGGTTACACCGCTTTCTTCCTTGGCATTCGCAGCATAGTTGCCGATGCTCACATGGACGTTCAGTACACCAACTCTTGGTATGATCCCACCGCTGAGGCGGAAGCCGCCAACGCGCTTATCTCCAAGGGCTGCGTAATCATCGGTCAGCACGCTGACTCCACCGGTGCTCCTTCGGCCATACAGGCTGCTCAGGATTCCGGCAAGGTCGTTTACAGCGTTGGTTACAACATCTCCATGCTCTCCGTTGCGCCCAAGGCCGCTTTGACCTCTGCGCAGAATAACTGGGGCGCTCTGTACACCCCCGTTATCCAGGCCCGCATGAATGGCGACGCTATCCCCACCGACACTGCTAAGGGTTATGCGGACGGCGGCGTTATGATCTCCGAGCTTGGCGAGAGCTGTGCGGCCGGTACGGCTGAAAAGGTTGCCGAGGTTGAGGCTGCTCTCAAGGCCGGCACTCTTGAAGTGTTCGACTGCAAGACCTTCACCGTGGGCGGCGCGGAAGTCACCACCTACCTTGGCCTTGACACAGACGGCGATTTCGTTGGCGACAGTGGCGAAGCGATAGAGAACGGCATATTCCACGAGTCCACTCTGCGCAGCGCACCGTACTTTGGCCTCCGTATAGACGGCATCACCGAACTCAACTAAAATCTAGGTTACTTTGGCTCGAGAGAAGCGGCTTGCCGCTTCTCTCATTTAAAAGATACGCTAAAATTATCTTACTTATAGAAAGGATACACGCTTTGGAAACGAAGAACGCGGTCCTGATGGAAAATATTACAAAGACATTTGGCGAGGTTGTTGCCAACAACAATGTCTCCTTAGAGATAAACAAGGGCGAGATACTGTCTCTTTTGGGCGAAAACGGCAGCGGCAAAACCACGCTTATGAACATGCTCTCGGGAATTTATCTGCCCGACAGCGGAAATATTTATGTGAACGGCGAAAAGGTGAGCATTGGCTCGCCGCACGATGCCTTCGATCTGCACATCGGCATGATACATCAGCACTTTAAGCTTGTAGACGTGCTTACTGCGGCGGAGAACATTGTGCTGGGCCTTAATGAAAGCACACTGGTGGATCTCAAAAACGTGCGCACGGCGGTGAAGGAAATATGCTCCCGCTATGGCTTCGTTGTTGAGCCTGATAAAAAAGTATACGACATGTCCGTCTCGGAGAAGCAAACGCTTGAAATAGTAAAGGTACTTTACCGCGGCGCGGACATTCTAATATTGGACGAGCCTACTGCGGTGCTTACGCCGCAGGAGACGGATAAGCTATTTGCCGTTATGAGCAATATGAAGGCCGACGGCAAGGCGATAATCATAATCACCCACAAGCTCCACGAGGTGATGCAAATATCGGATAGGGTAGCGGTTTTAAGAAAGGGCGAGTTCATAGGCGATGTGGCCACCGCTGACACAGATCCGCAAAAGCTCACCGATATGATGGTCGGCAAGGCTACCATGCTCAATATAGAAAGGCCGCAGCCGGAAAATACGGTTGAGCGCCTTATAGTAAAGGATCTTACGGTTATTGATTCAGATGGCGTAAAGCGTCTTGACAAGGTAAGCTTCACGGCTTATGGCGGCGAGATACTGGGCATTGCGGGCATATCCGGCAGCGGTCAGAAGGAATTGCTGGAGGCTGTGGCGGGTCTTCAGATAGTTGAGCAGGGCGGGAGCATTTGCTATGTATCTCGGCCTGAGGACGGGCAAAAGAGGGAAGAACTCGTTGGCCGCTCGCCGATGGATATAAAGAAAATGGGCGTGCGCCTTGCGTTTGTGCCGGAAGATCGCCTTGGCATGGGTCTTGTTGGCAACATGGATATACCGGATAACATAATGCTAAGGAGCTATTCCTCAGGCAGAGGCATATTTACCGACAGAAAAGCTCCGCGCGACCTTGGTGCGAACATAGTCGAGCAGCTTGAGGTGGTGACGCCCGGGCTTGGCACGCCTGTTCGCCGTCTTTCAGGCGGAAATGTGCAAAAGGTGCTCGTGGGACGCGAGATAGCGGCGCATCCTTCGCTTTTGATGACGGCTTACGCGGTGCGCGGCCTCGATATAAACACGTCCTACACAATTTATCACCTTTTAAACGAGCAGAAGAAGCTTGGCACAGCGGTTGTATATGTGGGCGAGGACTTGGACGTGCTCCTTGAGCTTTGCGATAGAATATTGGTTTTGTGCGCAGGCAAGGTAAGCGGTATTGTTGACGGGCGCAACATAAAAAAAGAGGAGGTCGGTCTTCTCATGACCCACCTTGGCAAGGAGACGCAGGCATGAAGCTCAAGACAGACAGAGAACCCATAATCCGCATTTCCAAGCGCGATTATATGCATCCCATCAAAGCGCTTGGCGTGCGCGGCATAGGCCTTATTATGGCGCTTTTAATATGCGCGATAATCATTTATGGCATAACCGCTCTAAATCCGCTCGATGTTTACGGCGCTATGTTTGAGGGCGCGTTTGGCACGAGCAAGCGCGCTTGGGTTATGATACGCGATACCATGATGCTCCTTTGCATTTCAATAGGCCTTGCGCCGGCGTTTAAGATGCGCTTTTGGAATATAGGCGCGGAAGGACAGATACTCGTGGGCGGCGTTGCCGCGGCGGGCTGCATGATATATCTTTCAAAATCCATGACCACGCTGCCGCTGCTTATAATAATGTTCGCTGCGAGCGCGGTGATGGGCGCTGTGTGGGGCTTTGTTCCAGGCTTTTTCAAGGCCAAGTGGAACACCAATGAAACCCTTTTCACACTCATGATGAACTATATTGCCATTCAGCTTACGAGCTATTTCGTGGCGCTTTGGGAAAATCCCTTCGGCTCAAGCTCCGTGGGCGTTATCAATCCGCAGACGAGGGTGGGCTGGTTCCCCCAGATATTTGATCAAATGTATACGCTCAACGTGATAATAGTCGCGGTGCTGGCAGTTGCCATGTTTATCTATCTTAATTACAGTAAGCACGGCTTTGAGATAGCGGTCGTGGGCGACAGTGAGCGCACAGCGCGTTACGCCGCCATAGACGTTAAAAAAGTGATCGTGCGCACAATGGTGCTTTCCGGCGCTGTTTGCGGCGTTGCGGGCTTCCTCGCCGTCGCGGGCGCGAGCCACACCATATCAACGAGCACGGCGGGCGGACAGGGCTTCACGGCGATAATAGTCGCGTGGCTCTCGCAGTTCAACACATTCATAATGGCCGGCGTTTCGGCGCTGCTGGTGTTCCTGAGCAAGGGCGCTATGGAAATAGCCTCGCGCTACAACCTTTCGGACTATGTTTCCAGCATGATAACGGGTATAATCCTATTCTTCATACTGGGCAGCGAATTCTTCATTCGCTTCAAGGTTAAGCTTAGGAGCAATAAGAAGGGAGGCTCTAAATGACACAGGTTATATCGCTGTTTCAAGCGGCCATAGTTTTTGGCACTGTCATACTCTTTGGCGCTGTTGGCGAAATTTTGACAGAGAAGGGCGGCAACCTCAACCTCGGCGTGCCGGGCATAATGTATTTGGGCGGCATAGCGGCGCTTATAGGCGTGTTCTTCTATGAATCAGGCACTGAAAATCCCATACCCATAGTGTGTATACTCATAGCGGTGGTTTGCGCGATTGTTGCGTCGGCGTTGGGCGGCTTGATATTTAGCTTTCTCACCATCACGCTCCGTACCAATCAAAATGTTACGGGTCTTGCACTCAATATTTTTGCGGGCGGCTTCGCTAATTTCTTTGGCGGCTCGCTTAATAAGCTCGCAGGCGGCGTTGGCCAGATTTCCGTGGCTACCACAAGCGCGGCGTTCCGCGCGAATGTAATCGGCGCGGGCGATTTCCTGGGGCCGGTGGGCAAGATGGTTCTGTCATACGGCTTCATGGTGTATCTTGCAATAGTGTGCGCCATAGCGCTCAAGTGGTTTCTCGATCGCACGAGCATAGGCCTAAACCTCCGCGCCGTGGGCGAAAATCCTGCTACGGCGGACGCGGCGGGCATAAATGTTACCAAGTATAAATATCTCGCCACATGTGTTGGCGCGGCCGTATCCGGCCTTGGCGGATTATACTATGTTATGGATTACATGAAGGGCACTTGGGACAGCGCGGGCGCGATAGAAGGGCTTGGGTGGCTTGCGTTGGCGCTCGTCATATTCGGCTCGTGGAGGCCTACGCGCGTGATTTGGGGCGCTTACCTATTTGGCATACTCTCGTGGGCATACTTCTATATCCCCGGCCTTACAAGGCGCTCAATGGAGCTTTTCAAGATGCTTCCGTATGTTGCAACGCTGGTGGTGCTCGTTGTGGTCGCCCTTAGGCGCAGACGCGAGAATCAACCGCCCGCCGCGCTCGGCCTGCCATATTTTAGAGAAGAACGATAGCAAGAAAAGGGGCTCATTTGAGCTCCTTTTCTAAACGTGAGAGTTTGCAAGTTGACGGTTTTATATGGCACGGCAAACCAAACCCCTAGGGCTATTTTCCCACGTTCACCTTGCGGCTCAATATCACAACGCACAGCAGCACGCCTAACACAGCCGGAATAAGTGCGAAAATCCCGCCCAGTGAAAACGCCGCGCCGTTTACGAGCATAACCGTGCCGTTAAAAAATGATGTGTCATAGAGCTTAAATGTGAGAAATAGGCTCACGCACCCTATCGCAATCACCAATATCGCCTTTGTCAGTGCCACCGCCACGCCCTTCACGGTAAGCCGTGCCGCAAACGCTTTAAATTCGCTTAGCGCCCAAGCGCAAAGCGGCAGCAGCGTGAGAAACAGGAAGTATAGCGATGCAAACGCGCCCAGTGGCAAAAATCCAAGGCCGAACGGCTTTGCAAATTCCGGAAATATCACGCTCACAACAGCTATTCCCGCGCCCATGCCTATCCCTGCCCACAGCATACCAAGCCGCTTGCCCCTTATAAGCTCCAAATATCCAAAGAGCAGCATAAGCGATGGCAGCAGCGCAAAAAGAGCATTCATAATTATTATTCCCGCCGGGTCAAAATCGTCCGAGCGCATCGAATATATAGCGGAAGCGATGAGATACAGCATGTATGCAATATGCGCGGCGAACGCCGCCTTTTGCAGCTTATCTTTAATCATTGTCATACCTCCCTTTGAACATAATTCTATCATAAAAAAATAGAAAGCGCCATGCCGCTTCATCTCAGCACAGCGCCCTCATCACTAGTAAGGGAAGACATATTT